>JAFLCH010000260.1:0-2713 GCA_017303775.1 Anaerolineae bacterium
CTGCCCCGGTGAACCATCAATCACATACAGCAGGTTCGCGTCAGTCGGGTGCCACCAGCGCACCGCGCAGCAGCCGTCAAACGTCACCGGACGCATCAACCACGGTGCATCAGCCAGCGGCGTGAACGGGCGTGGAGGTGGCGCGCTGTTGGGCGGGCGTTCTTCACCCGGTGGCGGCCAGCTTTGCGTATAGGCGTTCAAACGTGCCCCGCCAAAAGCCACCGCCGGTTGATCCTCAAGCGTCATCCACTGGCGCGGGTTGTACCAATCCTGTTGGAACAAACTCGCGTTGAACGGGCCAACCGCTGCCAGCGCATCCCACGGCGCATTGATGTAATTCACGGGGTTATAAGCGGTGCGGTAGTCCAGCGAACGCACCTCAAGGTGCAAATGTGGGCGCGAATCGCAGGTAACATCCGGATCACCGGAATAACCCACCAGATCCCCTTGCCGCACGGTCTGGTACTGCTGCACCGCTGGACGATCCAGCAGATGCCCGTACAGCGTGGTCACCCCCGCCTGTTGGTGGCGCAGGATGAGGTTATGTGGCCCCGCCCCAAACGCCAGATTATCAACATAAATGACCTCACCGTCGGCCACCGCAATCAACGGAGTCCCGCAGGGCATACTAATATCAATCCCGAAGTGCAGACCCTGTCCCGCGCTGTACCACGCCGTCCCAAAATTATACGCGCCGGTCGTGTTGCCGTAAGCCTGTCCCATCAGCCAGCTTGAAGGGCTGGCCGCTTCTAACATCGGCATGATGAACGGCTTGGAGTTTTCCTGAGCAGCAGTAGGGGGGATAAAAAACAGCATCCATACAAGCAGTATAATTCGCGTCGAAAATCGCATACTGAAGCCTCAAACTCACTTGTTGACTCAGTATAGCGACCTGTCTATGCAATTGATTGGAATGCTCATCAGGTTTTAAGGCACTCAGGTCAGGAATTCGATGACGCGATCCGCGACTCGTATAGCGGTCTCCGGTGTGAAGTGAAGCCCATCAAACGAGTAGCTGTATCCACCGAGCTGCCGTTCGCTTTCATAATCCTGCCAGCCCGCGCTCACCCGCTGCCCGATAAGGCTAATGGTCTTCAGACCCAGCGGCGGACGATCCGGAACGGATTCAGGCGCGAGTTCCATCATCAAATCGAGGATTGGGATATTCATGCGCCCGGCTTCTTCCCGCATGATCTGGTTATAGAGGCGCACTGCGTCCTGTGTCGCGGGGTTATATTCATTCGGCGAAAGCGCTACCCATGTGGTCGCGTGAGCCAGTTGAATACCCGTCATCAACTCCCGAAACGCCGTGCGAAATGCATCCGGCGTCACCACCCCGCCGGGAACTTGCATAGCCCGTTCATAATAGCGGCGCGTGTCCGGTTGAGCATAACTGATGGCATCATTCCCGCCGCAAAACACAAAAACCCCATCTGGTTCTTGCTCCAACACCCCATCCAACCGTGCGAGGAGATTCAGTACCGTATTCCCGTTCTGTCCGGCGTTGATGATCTCATGCTGAGGCAGCCGTGTGGCGACTTCCGCCACGAAATTACCACCGTATGAACCTTCGACGAGGCTGTTACCCAAAAACGCAATTTTCATGAAGTTGTGTCAGAAACCCTTGTAGCCGTTGTCCGTCATATCAAAACGGGCACGCCGGGTTGTTTCCGTCTCTTCGATCAGCTTCGTCAGATCTTTGTAGAATGGCTCGCCGCCCAGATGCGCCTTCCGCAGCGCGTCCTGCAATTCCTTCGCCAGTCGTTCAATATCCATAAGCTGCTTGTTGTTGACTTCATCAAAATTCATAAGATTTCACTTCCGATCAGGGGCTACCCCCACGAATGGTTGATGCCGGGAAACCGGCGCTGCTTAACCCAAGCCAGTCTGCGATAGGAATGGCACAATTAGTTCAGCGATTTGTGTCGCCCCGCGTTCCGTCAGATGAATACCGTCAAAACTATAGCTGTATTGCCCCTCTGCTTGAAGCTTATCATACACACGCGCCCCCACCAGATTCGCCATGAGGTTACGCCGGTAGCTCATCAAGCCCATCGGTGGGCGTACTGGGATTGCTGCCGGAACCAGCGCCTCCATCACATCCAGCACGGGTACATTCATTTCCTCGCACAACTCGCGCGTCATCCCGTTGATTGTCCGCAGCGCGGCAATCACCTCAGCACGATACTCGATCGGGGGCAGCGCCACCCAGATTCGCAGTTGAGATTGTGCCAATTTGCCCAGCACAGCGCGCATATTCTCGCGAAAAGCGATCGGCGCAACCTGCCCGCCCCGCACACCCTTCGCCAACCGATAATAAGGACGTATACCAGCCTCGGTGTAGGAAACCGCGTCATTGATGCCCACCATCACAAAAACACCGTCCGGCTTCTTGTTGATGACATCGTCCTGCACACGCCGGTACAAATTCAGGCTGGTGTCTCCGTTCACCCCGGCGTTGAGGCATTCATGCTGCGGGAAGGCGCGCGCCACCTTCTCCACATAATTCACGCCGTAAGTACCTTGTGTTAGGCTATCACCAAAAAAGACAATCTTCATTGTTCTGACATGCCCTGAGCCACCTACCCGGAATCCGATAATCCCACTACACACTGACTATTGATCGCAGCACAATCGCCTGCGACAGCATCCTCTGGCTACTATTATAACTGAAACGCAAAACGATGGCCTCAGGTAGGCCGCAGCGATGCGC
>JAFLCH010000260.1:2813-5986 GCA_017303775.1 Anaerolineae bacterium
GACTGCCAGAAATCAGCGTCATAAGCCGGTAGTTCGCAGCGCAGCGGCTTATCTTCACGGAAGCCCAGCGCATAATCGGCCTGCATAAGCTGGTGAATTTCACTCGTGCCTTCGTAGATGACCGCGCCTTTGCTGTTACGCAAATAACGCTCGACCGGATATTCGTCGCTGAAGCCATAAGCACCGTGAATTTGCACCGCCTCCAGCGCGGCCTGAACACTGTGATCGGTGGCATACCATTTGGCGACGCTGGTTTCACGTGTGTTGCGAACCCCCTGATTCTTCATCCAACCAACGCGCATATTGAGGAGGAACGCCGCATCGTACCACTGCTGCATAAAAGCAATCTTCTGCTTGACCAACTGATGCTGTCCGATGGGCACGCCAAATGTTTCACGCTCATGTGCGTACTTTAGGCTCTCTTCCAAACAGGCACGGATCAATCCTGTTGCGCCTGTACCAACGGTATAACGACCGTTATCCAAGCACGACATCGCGATCTTAAAGCCTTCGCCTTCTTCACCCAAGCGGTTCGCTGCGGGAACTTCAACATCTTCGCACTTCACCCAGCCCGTTGAACCGGCGCGCACGCCCAGCTTGCCATGAATATCGCCAGTGGTTACACCGGCCATATCGCTGGTGACGATGAAGGCGGTGATGCCGCGCGCCCCGGCTGAGGGATCGGTTTTGGCGAAGTACAGGAAGTGGTGCGCCTTGCTAGCGAGGCTGATCCACATCTTCTCACCATTGAGGATGTACTTGTCCCCTACCTTTTTGGCGGTGGAATTCATATTCTGCACATCGCTGCCGACACCCGGTTCTGTCAGGCAGAAGGCCGCATACTTTTCACCTTTAGCCTGTGGGGTGAGGAATTTCTGCTTCTGTTCTTCCGTCCCCCATTGGAGGATGGCCATGCTGTTAAGACCCATGTGTACCGACATGACCACGCGCAGCGTGGTATCGGCACGTTCCAATTCTTCGCACACCAGCCCAAGCGTGACATAATCGAAACCCTGTCCGCCGTAGCGCACCGGGATATTGATGCCGAGGATACCCAATTCAGCCATGCGCGGCAGGAATGCCGGGTTCATTTCCTGCTTACGATCCCACTCGCCAATAACCGGAATGACTTCCTTAAGGGCGAAATCTCGCACCATCTTGCGCGCCTGAAGCTGCTCTTCGTTTAATGAAAAATCCATTATCCATACCTCAAAATAAAATAATGTGGAGGAAGTGCTCATCTCAGAGAAGGAATCTGAAAAAAAGCTTGTTTTCGAGATGATTATACCATTTTGCGAGTCGTTTCTCGCAGCGATAATGGTTATGATGAGTCCATTATGCGCGTGAGCAAGGAGAAATGAATGGTGGGTGACCAACAATTCCCCGACACCCTGATTACCTACTATCTGGAAATGACCAGCCCAACCGAATTTGTGCCGGGGTATGTGGAACGCGGGGATGTCGAAATCATCCGAATGAGCAGGCCGGATGTCGAGTTCTACCGTTTCCTGTATACGCAGGTCGGTGGGGTGTGGCGCTGGCGCGACCGGCTGCTCATCAGCGAGGATGAACTGCGGCAGGCTATCTCCCAACCGGAGATCAGCATCTTCGTGTTGTATGTCGGAGGCGTACCTGCCGGTTACGTTGAATTGGCGCAGCAGGGTGAATCGACGGAAATCGCCTACTTCGGTTTACGACCGGCGTTTATGGGCATGGGGCTGGGTAAACACCTGTTGAGCTTTGGCATCGAGCAGGCATGGAAACAGGGTACGAAACGTGTGTATGTACACACCTGCAATCTGGATGCGCCACAAGCGCTTGAGAATTACCAGAAGCGTGGGATGCGGGTATATAAAACAGAAGAACAACCCATGCCCCAGCGTTACACCGTCTAGGCAAAGCAGCGGGAAATAAAACAGGGCAACACGGTTTCGCATCGCCCTGTTTCAACTCGTAAAAGGTAACTCAGGCCATGCTGAGGCGGAAGACAGCCGTTTCAATCGTCGCGTTGGCCTCGGCGGCAACCGGTTCAACCTCGAAATAAGGCTCATCGTCCCAGAAGGCGCTGATCTTGGTCGGCAGAATGAGTTCATCAATCGGGCGGATTTCATCCGACAGGCGCAGTGTGAACATTTGCTGCTGATTCGAGTCGGGGTTGAGACAGGGAACCTTCACGTAGTCCAACGTGTTATCGCTCCGCAGATGCAGTTCAACACAGCCGTTGATTTTGGTATTACACGCCTCGAGCTGATCTTCGCCGCTGCTGCGCAGCTCCACGAATTGTTCTCCGAGTGGTGTTAGGAGTACAGCCGCAATCGCCCACAACCGGCGCAGCATCGACTCGGCACCGGCGGCATCATCGATGTTGTGAGACTTGTTACGGGTAGTGCGATAGGTTTCGCCATCAAAGGCTTCGACTCCGCTGCCAATCTGAACACCAACGGCTTTGACAGCAAAATCCCAACGAACTGAATCGGGGAATGAAAAGCGCCCTGTCGCTTCAACCGGAACCCACATAGTCATGGGGCCGATTTTGCCACGCGCACGTCCTTTGAACTGAATTGTCAAACTTTCGAGCGCGGGCGGACGCAGCCCATAACGCGCTTGAATGGCTTTCCGAAGGAGATCTTTGGCGGCAGGATCACCTTGGGCTAACAAAAGTACCGGCATACTGCCTCCTTGCGCTCCCCCACAATCAGCGCACTGAACAAAAACCCATCACATGATGGACAGCCACAAATCCAATCATGTTTCCGTATTATTGATTCTAACACCCTTTTCGACCTGCTTTCATTGTGATTATTACAATACTGATACGCACTTTCTGCTGCAAAAGTTCCCGCCATTTTATGAGCATACCAGTAATACCGTTCTCAGAGCGTCAATGTTTCTGCTATCATCGGAATTATGCGAATTTTGCACCTTACCCCTTATTTTGCCCCGGCCTACGCCTTCGGTGGTGTTGTGCGCTCGGTAGAAGGCATGACGCAGGCGCTGGCACAACGCGGGCACAGTGTCACCGTGCTCACGACCGATGCGCTCGACCAACAGCACCGGTACGATGGGCCGCCGGAAAGCGTTCACCAAGGTGTACAGGTGGTACGGGCGCGCAACCTACTGCCCGGTTTGCGCGGACGCTTCAACCTTTCGACCCCGCAGCATCTGGCCGCGAC
>JAFLCH010000261.1 GCA_017303775.1 Anaerolineae bacterium
TCTTAGCCAGTTCCGTCCCCGCCTCGTCCAACCCGGCTGCCACCGCTGTTCCCGTCACCGTCGGCCCCGGCACACCCCAGCCCACCGGTACGGTCAGCGCCGCCGGCATCACTGCCACCTTCCCGCTGGGAACCTGCTCCGTCACCGTCAGCCGTACCGTCCGCCTGCGCGAAGAACCCACCACCTCCAGCAAGATCCTCACCCGCCTCGCCTATAACACCACTTGGCAGGCCACCGAGCGTATCCCCGGTTGGTTCCGCGTCGTCTGGCAAGACACGCAGGGTTGGGTCAGTTCCGACTACGTCCGCGCCACCGGCAGTTGCGGTCGCTAATCTCCAGAATCAAACAGGGCGGTGAGTATCTGCTCAACCGCCCTGCTGCTTCCTTTCCAATCGCCTCAGGCCACGTACTCGCCCATTGACGTGTCGTAGTGGTTCGCGTAAATCTTCTCATGGAAGCCCACGAACCGCCGGATCACTTGGCTCACCACCGAATTCCGCATCTGCGTGTCAATCATCGTCAGCACTTGGTGCAGGTGCATCTGCGACTGCCGGTACACCTTGGAATAGTACGCCAGATTTTCGTCGAACTGCGCGATCCCGTAATCCACCGAGTCGGAAAACACCAGATTCTGCAAGCAGATATTGAACTCGCCGTGATAAATATCCTTCCGCAGCCGCGTCAGCGCGTTAATCTGCTGCCCCGCCCGCATCAACAATTCCGAGAACGTGTTCACCCGCCCCGAATGAATTTCATAGTACTTCCACAGCTTATGGATTAACGACACGCGCCCGCCCGCAGGCAGCGTCAGCGCCAATCCCATATCGTTCAACAACCGCACAATCGTCGAAGCCGTTGTGATCGCGTCCTCCAACAGCCCATTTTCAACGATAATCTGGAACTCGTCCTGTGGGCGCGCCAATTCCCCCGCCAGCCCCGCGAAGTAGGCCAGCACCGGAATCACCGAAACCGTCTGCGTCCCCACGTTCAACAGTTCATCCGGCAGCATCGTCATATTCGTGCTCAACGTCCGCGAAACCGCCGTATAGTGGTCGATCAATCCTCCGCGCACCAGTGTGCTCACCGCGAACGGATTCATCCGGTCAACCGCCTGCCCGCAAACATCGATATTCGTCAGCAGCATCGGCCACGCTGCATACTCAATATCATGCCGGAACGCCTGTGGACGATCTTCCATATACAAATCGAGGTAATGCATGAGCCGTGGCTGGCTCAAACTTTGCCGGAAGGTGGAAATCTCCCGTACCGAATTCTCAATCGGGGACATCAGTTCAGCGCTCGTTGCCCCGTTCCCGCTTAACCGTTCCACCATCGCCTGATTAAAATGCTGCAAAACTTCCTTGCGCTCACGGTTGGCTTCCCCGTTATTACGCAGTGTCATCAGCCCGATTGCCATATCGTCCGAAACGATCTCGTACATGAAGTAGCTGTTCAACGCGCCGCAGTACTGTGCCACTTCTTCCATATAATCCGTTTCAACGAGGTTCGCCAGCAAATGATGCGAAAGATTGATGATCTGGTTCACCCCGATGGTTTGCAGGAAGCCATTCTGGTCAGGGTTTTCCGGTGAAATCCCCCAGAGGTAGAAGCGCTGTCGTTCACCTTCCGGCATCAGGTTCGTTAAACTATAGCGAATACTATCGAGTGTGTAAGCATGAAGGTGCCGCTGAAAAATCATGATAATCGAAAAACCTAACGTCTAGTATCAACCCAACAAGGCAGTCATAACAAGGGGTGCGGCGCTCTACCGCACCCTATCAAATACACTATTCAGTCCTAAACTTAGGCTACGTATTCGCCAATCGTCGAATTGTACGGTTCGGCGTAAATCATCTCATGGAAGCGCACAAACCCGGCGATCAAATTGCTCAACGTGCGGTTCGTCATCCGCCGGTCAATCGAGGCCAGCAGGTCGTGCAAGTGCGTTTGCGACCGGTAGTACAGTTCCGAAAGGTTCGCCAGATTGTTATCCAGCAGCGTCAGCGCCTCGTCAATCGAGTTGGAATACGCCAAATTGTGCAAGCAAATATTGAATTCGCCGTGCAGCAAATCTTTTTGCAACCGCGTCAGCATCGTGTATTCATCCGGCGCGCTCATCAACAGGTGGTCAATCGCGTCAATATCAGACTTGTTGTTGTGGTAATGATCCCACAATTGGTTCATGACATTCTTGCGTTCGACCTGCGACAGCGTCAGCAGCATCCCCACATCATTCACCAACCGGACGATCACCGCCGATGTGTTCAGCGCATCCGCCAATGTGCCGTCCTGAATAATCGAGTACAGTCTCGGCTCGGCACGGATAATCTCGGTCAGTACGCCAGCGAAGTATGCCAGCACCGGCACCACCGACACCGTGTGTGTGCCCATCCGCACCAGTTCACCGAGCGGCAGTCCATGATCCACCTGAATGGTGTTGGTAACCCCTTGGTAACGATCCACAAAACCCTGTTGCAGCAGGTCACCAACTTGGAAATGGCTCATATACTCAGCCAGCTCATAACACGACTCGATGTTCGCCACCAGCATCGGCCACACCCCGTACTCGATCTCTTCTTGCTTCACGTCCGGGTGCTGCGCCAGATAAGCGCTGATGCAGGTCTGGTGTTTGCGGGGGTTCAGGCTCTGTGCAAAGCTGGAAATTGACTGGGTCAGCCCTTCAATCGGCTTCAGCAATTCTGCTGTCGCGTTATGCTCCCCCTTCAACCGCGTCGTCATCACATGGTTGAAAGCGTGCAGAATATCACGCCGGTTAGATGCATTCTGGTCAATCACACATAGCGAGGACAAGCCGTTTGCCAAATTGTCCGAAACAATTTCATACAGAAAATAGGCGTTAATACGCCCACAATACTGAGCCACCGTCTGCCGGTCAACTTCCTCGATCAGATCGCCGATCATCTGTACCGACAGATTGATGAGCTGGTAAATTCCCACCATCTGCAAGAAATCCTCGCGGTACGGGTTGGTGTTGGAAATCCCCCACAGGTAGTAGTTCTTTTGTGGGCTAGGGGGCATATGCCGCATTATACTGCTTCGTACACTTTCAATCGTTGCTTTAGCAATTTCGTCGTGGAGGCTCATTTTCATTTCCTTCGGCTTGTTTTAGCCCATTTCTTATCGTCTTCAAAGTCCTACTAGCGGGTCGGTATCCTGACATAAAAAGTCCGCCGGGTGGAGTGTCGCTCGTTAATAACTCCACCTGTCGCAATCACAGTCCGATTTCAATTGTCAGTAAAGTCTCGGCCCTACGCGGTAATCGTGTTTAGGATCTGATCCCGTAGCGTCGCATCTTGGTCAGCCAGAAAGCGCAGTCCCTCGTCCAGCGTCGGGAACATACGAAAACGTACACGCGCCACCTGTGTGATGATCCCCGTAATGAACCGGGTAGTTGAATTCGTGCTAATCACAATCGTCCAGCCCAATTTCGGCTGCCACAAATGCTTCGATGCGCTACGATTCAAAATGTTCAGGTTCGTTGGAAAACGATCCAGATTAGTAGTATCAGCAATCAGATGAACCAGAGGTGGTTCACCTTCTTGAATAAACTGGGCAGTCTTGGCACTAGCCGATTCGGCTTCTTCGAGACTAATTGTGTCCATAAATACAGCCTGAACAACCCGTCCCGGAATGTACCACGAAATGTTGTAACCCATCACTCAATCTCCTTGCGAAGCGTTCTTCATCGATGCTTGATAGAACCCTTATAAAATTTGTCCATATAAATCAAACGAATCAACTTGTAAAAATCATCATCGAATGTTGTTTGCCTTCATGATTACGATTATTGCATGATAGTGATCAATAATTGATTGAGAATTCCCAAACCCGTAAAATTTCATAGATACTTCACAAATATCTCATTTTCCGCCTTCGCTTAATTAATCTTTTAGCACCATAACATTTCGCTTTGATCTAGCATTTTTGAGGCACGATCAGACGGGAACGTCTATAATCAATATCATTGCCTATCACAATGAGGTGTTTTATGTGGAGACAATTGCTCATCCTGATCGTACTCCTAGCCGGTATTCTGGTTGTTAGTCAGGCTCAGGAACCATCCACGCGTGAGATTTATACCGTGTTGGATTATGGTGAAAATGTCTTCGAGCCGGAACTATGGCTGGCGAGTGCACAGGAAGAAGTCGGTCGTAGCACTGCTCAGTGGCGCTCTGACCCGATGAGTGGTCTGGCGTACCTTAGCTATCTCCATTTCGACAGCGGCATCCAACCGGATCAAATCGACCTCATTTTTAACGAAGATTGGTTCAGAGCCACCTTTGCTAACTATCAACAATGGAGCGAAACCCGCAACTGCCAGCTTGAAGGCATCACGCTCAAAGAATTCAGTCTCACGCAGGCTAATCTACGCTACTCGATGCGCTACTGGATTCAACCTGTCAGTGACAGTCGCGTCCTCACACTATTTCTGATCTTCCCGGCTGCCAGCACTGAAACACTTGATACCTATGCCGAAAAGCTATTTCCGCAAGCCGCCGTCTGCGTCGGCTAATTTGTGGTCACCAAAGAGGTTCGCTCGTCAGCAGGGTTCAAATCTCAATGAACTATACCTATCAGTACGCTGGGGAAAGTTATACGATCTTGCTCGAGCAGCAGCCTGATCATACATGGTCTGCTACCATCAACGGTCAATCGTACACAGCCAGCCAAGCACCGCAGGAATCGGGTGGTTGGCTCCTCAGCATAGATAACGTTACATATACTGTCTACTGTGCCGCGCGCGATGATCAACGCTTTGTACAACTCGGCAGCCAGAACTTCACCCTTACTGCTCCATCTCCGGCGGCGCAGAGACGCCGTTTAGACAGCCATGCGGGTGATCTAGCGGCGCAGATGCCCGGCCAAATTACGAGCATTGCCGTAAATACAGGGGATATTGTGGAACGCGGGCAAACACTGCTGGTACTCGAAGCCATGAAAATGGAAATTCGCATCCGTGCGCCGCAGAGTGGTCAGATCAAACGGCTTTTAGTTCAGGTTGGGCAGGTGGTTGAACGTGGGCAGATGCTTATAGAATTTGAGGCCTCATCACCCGAACATTTGCGTCATTTCGACTAAAATAGGAGATTCGACTGCCTCTCAAATCCGCTCTCACGCTGCCCCACGACTCAGATAAATTCTCATGAGATATGATGCTCACCGCTTGACAACTATACCGTCTGGACGGTACACTAATCATGAATAAGAAAGCAATTGCTACCCGTGAAAAACTCATTCAGGCTGCCAATCAAGTTCTGCTTGAAGCTGGAATCATCCAGTTGACATTGGAAAGTGTTGCAGCCGCAGCAGGTGTCAGCAAGGGAGGGTTACTCTACCACTTCCCCAGCAAGGACAGCTTGATTGAGGCCATGATCGCTTACTACCTCGATCATTTCGAGGCACATGTAGATCAATTGATGGCCGCCGAAAAATATACTGACACACGTTCTTGGTTTCGGGCATTTGTTCGTGCCACTTTCGAAGCCGACCCGCGTGAAAACGCCATCAGTGCTGGTCTGTTGGCAGCAATTGCCGTAAACCCTAAACTACTTCATCCCATGCGCGAACGTTACGCCGTCTGGCAGGCGCGCTTGGAAGATGGCACAGTTGATCCCCTCATGGCGACCCTGCTGAGGCTCACGATGGATGGTTTGTGGGTCAGCGATTTATTAGGCTTTTCGCCGCCGGGAGATGCCCGGCGCACAGAATTACAAGAACGGGTGATGGAACTAGTCAACAGCTTGTCTTGACGACGAGTCCCTCTCAACAGGCGAGGGCGACCGCTGTCAGTCCCCACCTGATACAACCCGGAGGTATCGTCACATGAACCCTTATTTCACACTGGCACTGACCATCATTTTCGAGATCATCGCCACCACATCGCTCAAGCTTTCCGAAGGCTTCACCAAGCCTATTCCTAGCGTTCTCGT
>JAFLCH010000262.1:0-1403 GCA_017303775.1 Anaerolineae bacterium
CGCGCTCGGCATATCCCCGCTCTCCACCAGTGATTGAATCGCTGCCGCCCCCCCATCCATCGTAAAATCGCCTTCTCGCAAATAACGCGGGTTGATGCTCAATCCGGCATCGCGCATCGCCCGTGAATACCCCCGGAATCGTCGCGGCCCCGGTGGAAAGTGATCCGGTACGCCGATATAGCCCACTCGCGTATGCTCATGCGCCTCGATCAGCCATTGCGTCGCCTCATAGATCGCCCGCTCATCATTCACAAACACCACATCGATACTCGGATGCGTCACATACTGAGCCAGCGCCACGAACGGAATCCGTGATTGCGACACATAATGATCAAGATCATCGTCCGTCAGGTGCACCGGCACCATAATCACACCGTCCACCCCGCGTCCCAGCACAATCTCGCAAAAGTGCTTCTCATGCTCGTACACATGATCACTGTTGGAAATCACCACCTCGTAATCATGCTGCCGTGCCACATCTTGGATAGCCCGCGCAATCGAATGATAAAACCCGTTAGCAATATCAGCCACCAGCAGAGCAATCATCTGCGTGCGCTGGGTGCGCAAACTCCGTGCCACCGCGTTAGGGCGGTATCCCAGTTCTCGCACAGCATCCAGCACCCGCTGCCGTGTCTCCTCGCTGATCTGAACGGCGGTCGTGTTCTGGTTCAGCACCCGCGAAACCGTCGGTTGGGAAACCCCCGCCAATTTCGCCACATCGTGCATCGTCGGTAATTTGTCTCTCATAACAGGTCGCGCTGACGAATATGCATACGTATTTGAATCCCGTATATCTGACAGTTCAATCCCTGAATTATACCCCGCTCAAAAACACACTCAAATCTACTCGTCCCACTTGACCGCATCCCTTCGTTTTTACCACTTCCCACCTGTCTTGACAGCTTTATTGGGATATGTTCTAATCCCCTGAATACGTATGCATAAATTCGGTTTCATGAAACCACAGGCTGCTTCTTAGCCCCCCGCCGGCAGTGTGTCTCAGGATGGAATGACTCTTTGATGGGTTGAGTTGCATCTCGGTGTTTCGCTCATTGTCCCATGAAGTTCGGCTCGAAATTTTCAAATATCTGTAATAACCATCATTGAATAAACTAATCCGTTCATAAGGAGCTTTAACACATGTCGGTTTCGCAATCTTCAACTGCCAGCGTTTATTTGGACACCAATCGTGTCATCAGTGCCATTTCGCCGCTCCTCTTCAGCGGTTTTGCCGAGCATATGGGGCGCGCCATTTACGAAGGAATTTATGAACCCGCTTCACCCCATGCTGATGAACGCGGCCTTCGCAAAGATGTATTAGCCGCCCTTCGTGAACTCAACTTCCGCTCCATGCGTTACCCCGGTGGCAACTTCCTCAGCGGTTATCGCTGGGAAGATGGCGT
>JAFLCH010000262.1:1503-5945 GCA_017303775.1 Anaerolineae bacterium
CCCCACCTCATCGAGGAAGTCTATAACCTCGAAGATGCGCTCGTCGTCGCCCAGTGGATGAACGTCTTCCTCCGCAAGTCAGACGTCCTCAAAATCGCCTGCCTCGCCCAGATTGTCAATGTCATCGCCCCCATCCTCACCACCCGCGACTCCATGCTCAAGCAGTCCATCTACTATCCCTTCATGCTCTTCAGCCGCCTCGCCGCCGGAACAGCCTTGGATGTCGCCGTCAAATCACCCATGTACCACACCGCCAAATTTGGCGACATGCCGCTCCTTGATGTCTCGTCTTCCTATGACGAAGCCACCAACACCAACGCCATCTTCATCGTCAATCGCAGCCAGACCGAAAGCATCCACATCGAACTCAACTGGCAGGATCGCGCCCCCCGCCTCATCAAGAGCGTGCATCAGGTTGCGGGAACCGACCCCAAAGCTGCCAACTCATACGACAACCCCAATCAGGTTGTTGCCGTATCAGTGGCCGCCCCTGCTGTCAGCGATAACCGCGCCGGCATCACCGTCCCGCCGCTTTCCTTCACCGCCATCGAAGCACAGTTCGCCTGAGCCGAACTTCACGGCGATCTCACCCTCGAATCAAAAGGACGGCTGTGACCTATCACGCCGTCCTTTTTCATCCACAGCAATCGCTTGCAGCTCTTACAGCCGTTGTGTCAGCAAATAACTTGCGTCGTTCCAACGCAGCTCATTCTTGAAGTCGTAAAGTCGTGTATCCTCGTCAATCTTCAAGAACTCAATGCCCGCCATATCTGCGAAGTCGTTCAAATGCTCGCTCGTCAGCGACAAACTGAACCCCGTATGATGCGCCCCTCCCGCGTAAATCCATGCCGCCAGCGCATCCTTGAAGTTCGGGCGCGGAATCCACAGTGCCCGCGCCACCGGCAGCTTCGGCAGCGGCGCGTCCGGCGGAATCACATCCACCGTATTCACCAGCAGCCGGAAACGGTTGCCCATATCCATCAACGCCGCGTTGATCGCGGTTCCCGTCTGTGAATTGAACACCAGCCGTGCCGGGTCAGCCTTCCCGCCGATTCCCAACGGATGTACCTCAAGGCTCACTGGCCCCTCTGCGATAGTCGGGCAAATTTCCAGCATATGCGCGCCCAGCACCTTCATCCCGTTCGGGTTCAGGTGATACGTGTAATCTTCCATGAACGATGTGCCGCCGCTCAACCCGCTGCTCATCACCTTAATCGCCCGCAGCAGTGCCGATGTCTTCCAATCGCCCTCACCGCCGAAGCCGTAACCCTCGGCCATCAACCGCTGCACCGCCAGCCCCGGCAGTTGCGCCATCCCGTGCAAATCCTCGAATGTCGTTGTGAATGCCTTGAATCCTCCCGCCTGCAAGAAGTTGCGGATTCCGATCTCGATTCGTGCCGCTTCTCGCACCGAATGATGTCGCTCCCCGCCCACTCGCAAATCAGCCGCCATCACATACTGCGCCTCATATACCTTTATCAGCGCGTCAATTTCAGCGTCGCTCACTTGCTTCACCACCGCCACCAGATCGCCCACGCCGTATCCATGCACCGCGTAGCCCAGCCGCAGTTGTGCCTCCACCTTATCCCCTTCGGTCACAGCCACCGAACGCATATTGTCACCGAATCGCGCCAGCTTTGCCCCTTGAGCGTCCCGCCATGCACACGCCGCTCGTGTCCAGGCCGCCAGCCGTTCCAACACCTCCGCGTCCTGCCAGTGCCCCACGATCACCTTACGCTTCAACCGCATCCGGCTCATGATGAACCCGAACTCACGGTCGCCGTGAGCCGCTTGGTTCAAGTTCATGAAGTCCATGTCAATCGCGGCCCACGGAATGTCTTGGTTATATTGGGTGTGCAGATGTGCCAGCGGTTTTTGCAGTGTCGCCAACCCCGCAATCCAATTCTTCGATGGCGAAAAGGTGTGCATCCATGCCACCACCCCCACGCAGTTCGGCGCAGCATTTGCTTCAAGGCACACCTGCTGAATGGCTTCCGAAGTCGTCAGCACCGGCTTGAACACAATCGGAGTCGGGATCTTCCCGCTCCCGTTCAAACCCGCCACAATCGCTTCCGAATGCTCGGCCACCTGTCGCAGCGCCTCCGCTCCATACAGATGTTGGCTGCCGGTTAAAAACCATACTTCATACGGGTTTAAGTTTGTCATCATAAGTCCTTCAATGATCTAAAAAGATACATCCAACCGCACACACTCATGTCACGATGGCCGGCCATCCCTCAGCATCCCAGCTCAACGCATCAATCCGCAGCGTGAACACCCCGAGCTTCTCCGCGTCATACGAGTGGTAAACGATATAATCCACCCCGTCTTCTTGTAGGATCGAATTGTGCCCCGGCCCCCGCCAGCGTTCAGTCGGGAAGGTCACCTGAGTCCCCCCTCCCGCCATCATCGCCACCCCGTCACGGTCTACATACGGCCCGCTGATCTGCTCCGAACGCCCCACCATCACATGATACGTGCTGTCCACCCCTCGGCAGCAAAAATCGAACGACACAAACAGGTAATAAAACCCGTTCTTACGGATGATGAACGGCGCTTCTACCGCCCCGCTGTTCACCCGTCGTTGCGCCAGCGCGTACAGCGTCTCATCTTCGTCCGAAAGCTTTCCGCTCGTCGCGTCCAGCCGCCGCATCTTAATCCCGCTCCAAAAGCTCCCGAAGGACAACCACGGCACACCCTCCGCGTCCATCGCCACATTCGCGTCGATGCAGTTGTAATCGTTCTCCGCCACCGACTCGATCACCAACCCCTCGTCCACCCATTCGTAAGCCGCGTCCTCCGGGTTCAGCGTCACATTCGTCGCCAACCCGATCACCGATGTATTCCGCCCGAATGTCGAAACCGAATAATACAGGTGATACTTGTCGTTAAAGTATGAAATATCCGGTGCCCAAACATCGGGCTGTCGCGGTATCTTCTCCGCTACCCACGCGGGCAGTCGTGGGAACACGGCCTTCGGGTTGCTCACCTTCCAGTTGATCAAATCCTCTGAATGGCGCATTAAGATGCCCCGTCCCGTGCTGAATAGGTAATAAGTATCGCCATCCTTGATGATCGCCGGATCATGCACCCCTCGGATTTCACCCTGCACATCGATTTTCATGCGCGGATGATTGTTGCCTATCGGGGGAGGGGAGGCTGAGGCTTGCCCGCTAACCGGCTCAGTAATGCTCAGTCCCAGTCCGAACACCAGTCCGGACTCCAATAGTTGGCGGCGTGACCATTGTCGACCCATAAGTGCCTTTGTCTTTCTGAAAATAATCAATTATTCGATGAATTCGTATTCACGTATTCGTTTTCAGCAGAGTCTATGCACCTTGGGTTGAATTGTCAATCAATCCCGCCGCCCTGTCTCACACCTAAATCTTGATCGTTCCATTCCCGATCAACCAGTTCACCGCCTCATGCACAGCCGCCAGTGAACTATATCGGGGTTGGTAATCAATCAACCGCCGCGCTTTAGCGATGCTCGCGTTCGGGCTGTGCGCGATATGATCCCACGTCGCGCGTGCCTCGTCCGCGCTCACCGTTTCCTTCCATGCTTCCCACGGCAGATACTCTAGCTTGGCCGTCTCACCGAACCAGCTCGCCACAGCCTCTGCGTACCCTCGCAGCGTCACCGCAGCCGGTGATACCACATGGAACGCCTCGCCCACGCTGCTGCTCCAGTACAGCATCGCCTTCAAGAACGCCTGCGCCACATCCTCCGCGTGTACATGATGCACCGTCTCCAGCCCCAGATTCGGCAGCGTCACCGTTTCGCCTCGCGCCAGCCGGCTGAACACCACCGGGTTAAAATGTCCCGCCGGATTCAGGGGCGCGTACCCCGTTCCCACGATATGCCCCGGATGCAGCATCGTCGCCGGGAAGCCGTTCGCTCGTGCCTCATGCAGCAGGTACGCCTCAATCGCCGCTTTCTGAATCCCGTACTCACCGAAAGGTCGCCTCGGTTGGTCTTCCGTCGCCGGCACTTGAGTGCTGTGCCCGTAAATCCAGATCGTCCCGCAGTGCAGGAAGTGCTGCACTTCCCCCCGCAGCGCCTCCACCAATTGCCGTGCGCTCGCCTCGCTGAAGCAAATCAGGTCAACTACCACATCCGGTTTCAACGTCCGGATTCGCGCCCCGAAGCTCCCCGCCGCGTCCTCCGCCTCACGGTCAGCCGCCACCTCTTGCACCGCGCTCCAAGCCGCGTGCGCCACATACGGCAGCGACTTCCCGCGTGATACATTAATCACCTCGTGCCCGCGCTCCACCAGCATCGGTATCAAATATGTCCCGATATGCCCGCTTCCACCAATCACCACCACCCGCATAATCTGCCTCCCTTCAGCCTCAAAAATGCCCACAAACCATTTTCAAACCATACTTCAACCGTCTTAACAATGCACAGCCGGAAATCGGTTAGAAAATTGCCTCGCAAA
>JAFLCH010000263.1 GCA_017303775.1 Anaerolineae bacterium
GGCTTGGCGAAAGGTGAAGCGGTAGACGGAGCTGCGGCGGGTGGCGCGGCAGGTCTGGCAGTGGGCGCTGTTGGTGAGGTGGCGGCGGGCGATGATGTGACAGGCGGTGAGGGCGGGGGCAGTTTTTCGGCCACTGTTCCGGTTATGACGGATGGGCCAGCGCGACCTTCAGCGGCGACTGCGGGCGGAATTGAGAGTTTGGGATCGGGCTGGATGACAATGCCTTCGTCATGGGTGACGGCCTCTTTGCCGGGTGCGCCGGGTATGGGCAAGGGCAGCTTGTAGATTGAGGGCGGGCCGGAGGGGGTGGCGCGCGCTGCTGAACGCGCTGCGATGCGAGCCTGCGGGCGGGATTGGGCTAAGGCTTGCGCTCGTTTGGCGAGTAGTTCGCTGCGGCGCATGGTGATCATTTTGCCGTTTTCGAAGGTGGCGCTGTTGCCAGTGACCCGTTCGATGAGGGCTTCAAGCGTGCCGAGGACGGCGACCATGAATAGATCGAGACCGATGATGATGGCGAAGATGCTGGAAAGTGAGTTGAGCACATTCGCTACCGGCCCGTGTAGGTTTTCCATGAGGACCTGGTCACCCGCGCCAACGACATAAAGGATGACGATGGCGATGGCGAGCGCGATCAGAACCACACGCCATCCACGCAGGTTCTTCAAGTCCGGCATCATGGTGTTACTGATGGTGAAGGCGAAGTAGACCCAAATCCAGAAGTCCGGAGCGGCTGTGAACTGTGTTAGGGCAGGGCCGAGATTGTTGAGAAAAGAACCGCCGGTGGTTGTGAGATTGATGAGGAAGGAGGGGACATTCAGGATGTTGTTGGCGATGAGGCCAACGACGGCCAGCGCTACCAGCAGGGGTAAGGTGCTGATGATGGCGAGGCGGAATGAACCGACGTTTTTTGATAGGCGGATAAAATCCAGCTTCAGTTCACCGATTTCCTGTCTTTGCGGCCATGCGATGGAACGTTCGGCACTGACGTTGAGGAAACCCGCGCCTAACCAGAAGACGGCCTGATTGAGGATGATGCCGGGCAGAAAGAAAGCGTAGTAGAGAATGGTTGTGGTCTGGTACTGCTTGGTTACGAGCCAGCCGACCTTAAAGATGTGCTGGTGCAACCAAACCTCAAGATAGCGCAGTATGTAGAACAGTACCGCGACGATTAACCAAGGTGTGAACAGATCCAGACCAACCAGTTTTAGACGCCTTTCGCTTTGGCGGCTTCTTCGACAAGGCGAGTGAAGTCCTCAACTTTGAGGGATGCCCCACCGACGAGCGCGCCGTCAATATCAGGCTGCGACATGTAGTCGAACATGTTGTCCGGCTTGACGCTGCCACCATACTGTATACGAACTGACTGTGCAATTTCGTTTCCGTAGAGTTCGACCAGCGTGTGGCGGATTGTGCCACCGATGATGGAATTGGCGAGATCGCTGGTGGCGTTTTTGCCTGTGCCGATGGCCCAGATAGGTTCGTAGGCGATGACAATGTTGGCCATGTTGGCCGCATCGACCCCATTGAGCGCTGCCCGAACCTGACCGCCGACGAATGTTTCTGTCTCACCTGCTTCGTACTGTTGGAGACTTTCGCCAACGGCAACGATGGGCTTGAGACCGTAGGCCAGCGCGGCTTTCACCTTTTTGTTGACGGTTTCATCGGTTTCATTGAGGTAGGCGCGGCATTCCGAGTGACCGATAATGACGTATTCGACCAAGCCTTGCAGCATACCGGGGGCGATTTGTGAGGTGAACGCACCCTGGGCTTCCCAGTGTATGTTTTGCGCGCCGACACTAATGCCGGTGCCTTGGAGGGCATCGGAGACGGCAGCAACTGATATAAATGTGGGACAGACAACCCGTTCGACACCTGAATAAGCGCCCAAACGCGGCGCGAGTTCTTTGACGAAAGCGACTGATTCGGGCAGGGTTTTAAACATCTTCCAGTTGCCCGCGATGATTGGTTTTCGCATAGTGATAAACTCCATGAGGATGCAGACTTCAATAAATTGTACTGCACTGATTATAGTGCAAAGCAAAAGAGATCGGATGGACAAAAGAAGGGGTTTTAGCAAAACCCCTTCAGAAAAGCGATTCACAAGGTTAGGCTTTATCCTTGAGAGCAACGACTCCGGGTAAAGCTTTGCCTTCCAGCATTTCCAAACTGGCACCACCCCCAGTTGAAATATGGGTGATTTGTGAGGCAAGCCCGGAGGCTTCGACCGCAGCGGCTGAGTCGCCACCACCGATGATGGTAATCGCACCATGACCGGTTTGTTCGGCGAGAATCTGAGCTACAGCGTTCGTGCCTTTGGCGAAGTTCGACATCTCGAAGACACCCATCGGGCCGTTCCAGACGACCGTTTTGGCTGTGCTGAGGTGGTTTTTGAATAGTTCAACCGTCTTGGGACCGATGTCGTAGATGCTCCAACCATCCGGAACACCGTCAGTGACCGTTATGGTGCGCGTGTTGGCGTTGTTGTCGAACGCATCACCGATCACGGCATCAACCGGCAATACCAGTTTTGAACCCCCTTTGGCGAGCAAGTTTTTAGCTGTTTCAACAGCATCTGCTTCTACCAGCGATTTGCCGAGGGCATGACCTTGTGCCTTGAAGAAGGTGTTGGCCATACCACCGCCGATGAGGAGATGATCGACTTTGCCTAAAAGGGATTCGATGACCTCAATTTTGTCCGAGACTTTGGCGCCGCCGAGGATGGCGATGAAAGGACGAGCAGGATTTTCAAGCGCGGTGGCAAGATAGTCGAGTTCTTTTTCCATCAAGAGGCCAGAGACGGCGGGGAGATAGCGCGCGACACCTTCGGTGGATGAATGGGCGCGATGGGCAGAACCGAAAGCGTCGTTGACATAGACATCACCATGGGCGGCAAGCTTTTGAGCCAAGTCGAGGTCGTTTTTCTCCTCACCCTTGTAGTAGCGGGTATTTTCGAGCAAGAGGATGCTGCCATCTGAAAGACCAGCAACGGCTGTTTCGGCAACCGGGCCGACACAATCGGAAGCGAATTGTACCGGCTTGCCGAGAAGCGCCGCGAGAGCAGGGGCAACGGGTGCCAGTGAATATTTGGGGTCGGGGCCATCTTTGGGACGACCAAGATGCGACATGAGGATAACCGCTTTAGGCGACTGCTCAAGGATGTACTTAAGGGTGGGGACGGCGGCACGAATACGGGTGTCATCGGTGATGGTTGACCCATCTAGAGGAACATTGAAATCTACGCGGACGAGGACGCGCTTCCCTTTTAGATCAATATCACGGACGGTCATTTTGTTCATGATTGAACTCCTGTTTATATGAAAGAGGCGAGACGCTGACTGCACCTCGCCTCTGCTGATTGCTAACGCAAAACGAATTAGAGTTTGCTGCCGATGAGCTTGGTGAGATCGGCTACGCGGCAGGAATAACCCCATTCGTTATCATACCAAGTGACGATTTTGACCATGGTGCCGCCCATGACCATGCACGATTCAACATCGATGATGCTGGAGCGGCTGTCGCCTTTGAAGTCGGTTGAGACGAGCGGTTCATGGGAGACGCCGAGGACACCCTTCATGGGGCCGGCGGCGGCTTCTTCGAAGGCCGCGATAATTTCATCCTTGGTGGCTGGTGATTTGACTTCGGCAACAAAGTCAACGAGTGAGACGGTGGGGGTGGGAACGCGGACGGCGAAACCGTCGAACTTGCCCTTCAGCTCCGGAATAACCAGCGAGACTGCTTTGGCTGCACCGGTGGTGGTGGGGATCATATTGACGGCCGCAGCACGGGCGCGACGCAGATCTTTGTGCGGGAGGTCGAGGATTTGCTGGTCGTTGGTGTAGCTGTGGATGGTGGTCATCATACCACGGACGATGCCATATTTATCATTGATGACCTTGGCAGCAGGAGCGAGACAGTTGGTGGTGCAGGAAGCATTGGAGATGACATTGTGCTTGGCGGGGTCATATGATGATTCGTTTACGCCGAGGCAGATGGTGATGTCTTCATTTTTGGCCGGAGCAGAAATGATGACCTTCTTCGCACCGGCAGTGAGATGCTTGCCAGCGGATTCTTTATCGGTGAAGCGACCAGTACTTTCGATGACGATGTCGACACCGAGATCTTTCCACGGGAGGGCAGCAGGATCTTTTTCTGCTAGTGCCTTGATGCTGTCGCCATCGACAATAAGCGCACCATCGGCAACTTCAACCTTGCCGGGATAACGACCATAGTTTGAGTCATAGCGGAAAAGATGGGCCATTGTTTCGAGGTCACCGAGGTCGTTGAAGGCGACCACGTCGATGTCATTGGGGTAATACTGACGAATGGCGCGCAGTACCTGACGCCCAATTCGCCCAAAGCCGTTAATACCAACACGTATCTTTGCCATACGAATTCACTCCTTGTGAAGCGTAACTGTTATCGTCGGATAACTTTAACAAACCGACCTGAAAATAACGAATTAAGTTTCTGTAAAAGCCATTTTTGTCGCTGAGGTCACCCCAGACTGTTCATTTTCGCTGAGGCGGATGATGGCATTAACCAGTTTTTCGGGATCATGACGCCATGGGCGTTCGTTATCGGTTAGATCCGTATAGTGGACTTCGTAGCGCTGCAAGATTTCGTGATGCTGTGGAGCGGGCTGAACGTAGTGCGTTATACCGTGTTTATGTAATGGATAAGCGTTGTTGGCGAGTACAAGCTGAAACACACCACGACCGATGTGGCGTTCGAGCGCCATCACGTGTTCGGCGACTGTGAAGCCATCAGTTTCGCCGGGCTGCATGGCAACATTGCAGACATAGATGATATAGGCCGTGGTCGCGCGTAATGCTTCGGCGACGCCTTTTACAAGCAGGTTGGGGAGGATGCTGGTGAAGAGGCTACCGGGTCCGATGATAATGAGGTCGCTATCGAGGATTGCCTGAATCGATTCGCTATAGGCTTTCACATCCGGCTTAGAGAGATTGATTCGTTCGATAGAGCCACCGGCGTGAGTGATATTGGATTCACCCGCGATTTCGACAACCTCGCTTGTTTCGGGGAGACGGACGGTGGCGACCAAGTTGATGTCTTCAAGTGTAGAGGGCAGCACACGCCCCTGAATATTGAGGACGCGCTCGGTTTCCACCAAGGCGGATTCGATGCTCCCAGTAACCCCTGCGAGGGCGGTAATGAACAGATTACCAAAGGCATGACCACCCAAATCGCCGGTGTCGAAGCGGTATTGGAAGAGGCGAGTCATGAGACTTTCATCATCAGCAAGGGCGGCGATATTGTTGCGGAGATCACCGGGGGGAAGCACACCGAGTTCACGACGCAGACGCCCTGAACTGCCGCCGTCGTCGGCTACGGTGACGATGGCAGTAATGTTGCTGGTGTAGCGCTTGAGACCCCGTAGAACAGAGGGCAACCCTGTACCGCCGCCGATGGCAACAACGCGAATACCTTTTTGGCGTTTGCGGTGCGAATAGACCGCATCAACAACCAAACCCTGCTGATTCTGGCGATAGGGGGCAAGGATGTTGTGCGAGAGTTTGACGACCGCAAAGATGATCAAGTCAAAACCGATGATAACAAGGCCGAGCATGACAACCCATGTGCTGAAGGTTGATAACTGAGGGGTAAGGTAGATGCCGATGTAGTTTAGCAAACCATAAGCGAGGCTAACTGATACTAGCAGTACTCCCAGCGCCAGCAGCAGCAACCAGCGTTTGACGCCTATACCCAGCGTCAACCATTTGGTTAGTATGTGGATTCTCGACATTCATTCACTCACGGCTTCGCTTACAGCCAATAGGGTAGCTTAACATTTCGCTAACTTCATGTCAAAGTCGGATGTAATGTTTTAGCAGGAGTTTCGGCACCTCCGCGCCGCAGGGTGAGATAGAGAATTAGTAGTGCGCTCAGAGCGGTAAAAGTACCAATGACGAGGGC
>JAFLCH010000264.1 GCA_017303775.1 Anaerolineae bacterium
GGCCTCGTCCGTGCCGTCAAGCGCATCCTGCCGCCGTCCTTGACCACTGATACCGAACTACTGCTGGTCATTGATCAGTTTGAAGAGGTGTTCACGCTGGTGGAAAATGAGGCGGAGCAGCTGCAATTCCTCAATATTCTGGCTGCCGCTGCGGGTGATCCGAGCAGCCACTTGCGGGTTATTGCTACGCTGCGTGCCGATTTTTATGACCGCCCGCTGTCTTACGCGGGTTTCGGCGAACTGGTTCGGGCCTCCACCGAGGTCGTGCTGCCCCTCAGCCGCGCGGATCTGGAACGCGCGATTGTCGAACCGGCGGAACGAGTCGGCCTCAGTTTGGAAAATGGTCTGGTCACGGCCATCATGATTGATGTGGGCGAACAGCCCGGCACGCTGCCGCTGCTCCAGTTCGCGCTCACCGAATTATTCGAGCGGCGTGATGGACGCTGGCTGACGCTCAAAGCCTACAATGACATTGGCGGCGTCTCCGGTGCGCTCGCCCGTCGTGCTGATGAATTGTACGGCACACTGGACGAAGCCGGACGCAAAACTGCGCGCCAGTTGTTTCTGCGCCTCGTTACGCTCAACGAGGGAGCAGAAGACACCCGCCGCCGCGCCCGCATGGATGAACTGCTCTCCTTGCAAGGCGATGACCGGCTGATGCAGCAGGTGATTGACCTCTTTGGCAAGTACCGCCTGCTGACCTTTGACCGCGACCCTGCCACCCGCACACCCACCGTCGAAGTGGCGCACGAAGCCCTCATCCGGCAGTGGGGCTTGCTCCGTTCATGGTTAGACGAGAATCGGGAAGGGCTGCGGATTCAACGCCGCTTGACGTCGGCTGCTGAAGAATGGTTGAACGCCAACCGTGACTCCAGTTATGTCGCTTCGGGCACGCGTTTGGATCAGTTTGATGCGTGGGCCAAAGAAACTGAACTTGCGCTCACCGAAACCGAGTCGCAGTATCTCGCGGCCAGCTTGGCCGAACGCGCCCGTCAGCAGGCCGCCGAACAAGCCCGCCAAGCACAGGAAGCCGCTCTGCAACGGCGTTCGCAAACCTTCCGCACCGCGTTAATTGTGGTGCTGGCGCTGGCGACTCTCGGTGCGCTGGGATTGAGTACCGTCGCGCTTAACCAGAGTCAGGTCGCCCAACAGAACGAAGCGACTGCCGTCGTCGCGCAGGCCAACGCGCTGCAAGAAGCCGCGAACGCTGCGACGGCTGCCGCTGTGGCTGATATGAACGCCGCCGCAGCCCGCAGCCTCGCCTTTGCTTCCGGCGCACAATTATCACTCGGTAACCATAACACCGATCTCGCCATTCTCCTCGCCCTCGAAGCCAACCAAACCGGTCAACCTACGCTTCAAACACAGCGCACCCTTGCCGAGGCCGTCTATGCCCCCGGCACGCGCCGCGTTTACAGCGGGCACGAGAGTCGGGTTATCGCCGTTGCTTTTAGTCCGGATGGCACGCGCGCGGTTTCTGGCGCGCGCGACAACACGCTCATCCTGTGGGATGTGGCGACCGGTGACATCCTCCAGCGCCTGACCGGCCATGAAGACTGGATTTGGGATGTTGCTTTCAGTCCGGATGGCGCGACGATCCTTTCGGCCTCACAGGACGACACGCTCATCCTGTGGGATGCTGAAACGGGGCAACAGCTTCAGCAGTTACAGGGACATACTGATGTCGTCCGCAGTGTGGCCTACAGCGCGGACAGCCGTACCGCACTCTCGGCCTCGCAAGATTCCACGCTCATCCTCTGGAACTTGGAGTCCGGTGAGGTGATTCGACGTCTTCAAGGCGGCGCGCCGATTTTTGATGTCGCCTTCAGCCCCAGCGGCTTCACCGCCATCTCCAGCGGGCAGGGCAGCGCCATCACGCTTTGGAATGTCCAAACAGGAGATCCGCTCACCCAATTCGGCGCGGATGGGGACGGTCACAGCGGGGACATCTGGTCGTTGGCTTATCTCCCCGACGAAACCGGTATGATCACCGGCGCGGATGATGACACGCTCATCCTCTGGAGCTTCGAGAGCGGGCAGCCCGTTCGCCGCTTCACGGGGCACAGCGCCCGCATCACCAGCCTGTCCATCAGCCCGGACGGCAAGCAAGCGGCCTCGGTCAGCGAAGATAACGCCGTCCTCGTCTGGGATATCGCTACCGCTGCCCTCAACAACCACTTCACCGGTCACACTGCGCCGGTCTATGGCGTGGCCTTCGCACCTGATGGCGCGCATCTGCTCTCGGCCTCATGGGACGGTACACTCCGCCTGTGGGATTTGCAGAACGGCGCTCAAACCCACCAGTTCACCCCCGGCGGTGGCGCGGTGCTTGCTGCTGCTTACAGTCCGGATGGTCAGCAGGCGCTATCCGGTGCTGTCGATGGCTCGGTCATCCTCTGGGATCTCGACAGCGGGCAAGAAATCCGCCGCTTGGAAGGGCATACCGGTGCGGTTAACGCCCTTGCGTTCAGCCCGGATGGTGAGCGCGCCTTATCGGGTTCAGATGATCTGAGTCTCATCCTGTGGGATGTGGGGAGCGGCGACATCGTACAGCGTATGGGCGGTGGCAGCAGCATGGATGGGCATAGTGACGCGGTTTGGGCGGTGGCCTTCAGTCCCGATGGCAGCATGGCCGCCTCCGGTTCGCGGGATAACACCCTTATCCTGTGGGATCTCCAAACCGGCGCATCGCTCAACCGCCTCTTCGGGCATACCTTCCGCGTGACCTCGGTGGTTTTCAGCCCTGATGGCACACAGATCCTCTCGGCGGGTTTTGATAATCTGCTTATCCTTTGGGATGTCCGCACCGGTCGTGAAATTCGCCGCTTTGAAGGCCATGCCGATTGGGTGCGCAGCGCGGTGTTCGCGCCGGATGGCCTCACCATTCTTTCGGGTTCGGCGGACAATACGCTCATCTGGTGGGATGTGCTGTCCGGCAGACGTTTGCGCCAGTACGAAGGCCACAGCGCGCAAATCTACAGCGTCGCCGTCAGCAGCGATGGCCAGTACGGGCTTTCTGCCTCCGCCGACTCCAGTATCATCCTATGGGAATTGAGCAGTGGGGCACAGGTGCGCCGCTTCACCGGTCACGCCAGTGATGTGCGCAGCGTGGTCTTCAGCCCGGATTCAAGCTTCGCGCTCTCCGCGTCGAGTGATGGCACCCTGCGTCAGTGGCAGATTTCGCTGTCGCTCGATGCGCTCATCCAGTGGACGCAGGCCAATCGCTACATCCGTGAACTGACCTGCGCCGAGCGTGAACTCTATGGGGTCGAACCGCTCTGCCCCGCGCCCACGCCCATTTTGGGGCCGAACAGCGTCTAGAGAAAAACATGGTCCACCTGCAATCCGCCGCTGTCTCCCATATTCCCGCCGCTGAAGCCGATCATTTCCCCTTCAGCGTGGCGGTCATCCGCGCCCTGCCCACGCTCACTTTTACTGCGCCCGTCACCTTTCTTGTGGGTGAAAATGGTTCGGGTAAGTCCACGCTCCTCGAATCCATCGCCCTCGCGGCGGGGTCGATTGCCGTCGGCAGTGATGAACTCGAACGAGATCGCTCGCTTGAATCCGTTCGCAAACTCGCCAAGAACCTCAAACTCGTCTGGACGAAGCGCACGCGCAAAGGCTTCTTCCTGCGTGCCGAGGACTATTTTGGTTATGCCAAGCGTCTGGCGCGTCTGCGTGAGGAACTGGAAGCGGAAGTGCGCGAGATTGACGAGGAGTTCAAAGGCCGCTCCGCCTTCGCGCAGGGGTTGGCTCGCATGGCACACATGAACGAACTGCACGGCCTCCGCACCCAGTACGAGGGTGATCTTGATGAACGGTCACACGGCGAAAGTTTCTTCACCTTCTTCAAAGCCCGCTTTGTGGCGGATGGTCTTTACCTGTTGGATGAACCGGAAGCGCCGCTCTCGCCCCTGCGCCAGCTTGCATTCCTGTCCCTGCTGCGCGAGATGGTCACCTTTCATAACGCCCAGTTCATCATCGCCACCCATTCGCCCATCCTTATGGCCTATCCCGGCGCGGTCATCCTCAGTTTTGAGAACGGCCTCGTTCAACCGGTCGCCTACGATGACCTCGAACACGTCCGCCTCACCCGTGACTTCCTCAACAACCCCGACTCGTTTCTGCGTCACCTCTAATCTCATATCCGCTGTGGGTGGGGTAAAATAGGCGCATGATTTTTATGCTGCTGGTAAAGGATATGCACCGTAACCGGATCATTTTTTTAACACTCACCCTCCTGCTCATCAGCCTCACCGGCTGCTTCACCGGCACGGTTGCGCCTGCCGTCACCGATGCCCCGCCGCCCACGCCGTTCCTGCCCGAAGCGATTCCGACCGAAATTGATCCTCCCGGCGGCCTTGTCGAAGCCGTTCCAGCCGCAGCCGTTCCTGTTGTTCCGGCTGCTGGTAACTTTCCGGTCTTACCGCTCAGCATTGACCTGCTGCGCAGCCGTACTTACGCCGGCAGCGATTTCGTCATCGAGCAAACCCTCGACTCTGGCAGCAACTACAGCCGTTACGTTGTTTCCTATTTGTCCGACGGCCTCAAAATCTATGCCTTGCTCACTGTTCCGTGGGAGCCGAAGCCGCCCACAGGCTATCCGGTTGTCATCTTCAATCACGGCTACATCCCTCCCGACCAGTACCGTACTACTGAGCGTTACGTCGCCTATGTCGATGCCTTCGCCCGTAACGGTTACATCGTCGTGAAGTCAGATTATCGCGGTCATGGCTCATCTGAAGGCGATCCGGTTTCGGCTTACGGCGACCCCGGTTATGTCATTGATGTGCTCAACGCCGTTGCTTCCGCCCGTCGTTACCCGGATGCTGACCCCAATCGCGTCGGCATGTGGGGGCATTCCATGGGCGGTTATATCACCCTGCGCGCCATGGTCGCCAATCAGGACATCAAAGCCGGTGTCATCTGGGCGGGTGTGGTCGCTTCTTACGCCGAAATGTTCAATTCGTGGTTCCGGCGCGGCGCAGGGCCGACCTCCACCAGCGCCCGCAGTTGGCGCACCGATCTGGTCGACCAGTATGGCACACCGGCGGAAAACCCCGCCTTCTGGGATACCCTCTCTGCTAACGCTTACCTCCCCGAACTGACCGGTCCCGTCCAGATTCATCATGGTACGGGTGACTCTACAGTGCCTTATGCCTATTCCACCCTGTTGGATGAGCAGATTCGCGCGGTGGGGGAGGTATCCGAACTCTATCTTTACCCCAACGACGACCACAACATCGCCACCAACCGTGACGATGCCCTCACACTCTCGGTGGTCTTTTTTAACCGTTATGTCAAAAATGCTGCGGGTTGATGCTTACGAGAGCCACGCCGGATAAGGGACATCACCAAAGCCCGTTAAGAGGAGTGTCGCTTCACCGTTCTCGGTGTTCACGTCATACAGTCTGCTTGTACCATCGCTCATCGTAATCCCGAACGCCAGATGACGGCTGTCAGCCGACCATGCCGCGTGAACCTCGCTGCGACTCCACAGGATGTCCCGCACGTATACTCGCAGCGGATTGCCGCCTGTGATGGGTGCGATTTGCACATAGGTGCCGTAATCATCCGGTGTCCAGTATGCGATTCGGGTGCCATCCGGTGACCACAACGGCTCGAAGTCCACCTCCCGCGAATCGGTAAAGCGTTCTGCTGCCCCATCCGCCAGCCGCAGCACCATAATATCGCCATTTCCGCCCTGCCGGATCGTCAATGCGATACTCTTTTCGTCCGGTGACCAGACCGGTTGTGTCGCCAAACTGCTGACCACATCCGGGTTGATCAAGCGGCTGTCCTGACTCTGGATATGCCCTGCATACAAGGAATGAGGACGAACGCCTCGACCAGATGGTCAAGCAGGTGGAGAAGCTCGAGGATGTGCTGGCAGTGCGCCGGCATGGCGCCGAACACGAGGTTTTCG
>JAFLCH010000265.1:0-4189 GCA_017303775.1 Anaerolineae bacterium
GGGAACAGGTGAAGCACAACAGGCCATCAAAGGCCGGGGATTAGCTCAAACCGAACAGGAAAGGTGATGCGCTCAGACCCCTGCCACCGGATTCCACAGATGATTCGCATGGTTGGCTGACATATTTCGATCTCCTTTCACTCATTTGGGCGGGGTGCAACAGCCGGAGAATAGCATGCGCCGATCAGCCCCGTCAAGCACGCGCGGGCAAAATCCGCCGAAAGTCGGAGCGGTCGGTAGATGAGCGCTTCATGAGAAGGTAAAGGTCGATAAATCTGTTTGCGCGGCGGCTGACGAATCGTGTGCTGTACCGTCTTCAAACGGTAGCGACTTATTCATTCAAAGGAGATCAGTCATGTCAGCGTTATTTTCAAAACAGGTGTCTCGTCGGGCGTTCTTGCGGGGCAGCGCGGCAGTCGGTGGCGGCGCGCTGGTAGGCTTCAACTCGTTGTTCGGCTTCAGCCGTGTGCTGGGGCAGGAAATGTCGGATGATGACCTCGCGACCATCATCAATCTGGCCTCGACGGCGGAGTTGTTCGCCACCACCCACTATCTGGCCGGAATCAACGGGGCGGCGGATTTGGGGCTAACCGAGCCGGAAATCGCCTACCTGAAGGCCGCCTTCATCTCGGAACAGGATCACCTCGAACTGCTGCAATCGCTGGGGGCAGCGCCGGTCGTCACCGAATTCTATGTGCCGGAAACACTCTTCAGCGACAAAGCCCTGTTCGCCGCCGTCACCGAACTGGCCGAAACGACTTTCGTCGGCGCTTATTTGGCCGCCACCCGCGTCTTCTCCAAATCGGCGGAAACCACGCCCTTCGCTGTCACCACCGCCCAGATCGCCTGTGTGGAAGCGGAACACCGCGCGCTGGTACGCCAGATCGGTCGCAGCCTGCCCAACAACATCTCCTATGCCCAATTTACGCTCAACAATGTGTCGGACGCCGTGCCGGTGCTGCAAGCCTTCCTTGATGGCAAGGGGCCGGATACGCTGCCAACCTTCGTCGGGCCGGTCATGCCCCCCGGCGCGGACGACATCGCCGCCATTCGCGCCGAAGCCGGCATGCTGGGCTACGACAGCAGCGTGAAGCCTTTCGCCGCCATGTAATTCACTCAACCGCGCTGCCGGTTGAGGGCAGGTGAAGGCGCTGTTTCCCCTCAGAAGCCAGCGCCCTCGCCTCATCTGCAAACACAAGGGTTCGCCGATCACTCCATTATAGCCACCTGCATCCACCTGCACATCGGCGAACCCTTCCCTCATTCCCGCATAAACGGCTCGCCGTTTTACCCCCTTCTCCCGCCCTTCTCCAACACCTCCAACCCGATACGCCCACGACATTTCACCGTAACATTACGCAATATTAAGCGTCACCTGCTCCACCTGCAAAACAGGTCAACTCGCATCAAAATCCCTGCTCCCCTTCACCGAACAACCGTGCTACAATGAAACTATGTACGCTGAAGTGGCCATTCATGCCACCGTTTACCAGACCTACGACTACCAAGTCCCCCCTGAACTGATCCGCCGTATACGGATCGGTCAATTGGTGCATGTCCCTTTCGGCACAGCCCTCCAGCATGGCATCATCCTCGCCCTCAAAGAACACATCACCATCGACTACACCAAACCCATCCAAGCCATCCTCGACCCGCAGCCCGTCGTCACCGAAACCCAGATCGCCCTCGCTCGCTGGATGGCCGAATATTATCTCGCCCCCCCCGGCCTGTGCCTGTGGCTGATGCTGCCCCCCGGCCTCACCGGTGGTCGTGATATTCGTGTCACGCTGATGCAAGACGAGGCTACTAGCCCCGACAAGGTTGAACAACTGGTCATCGATGTGCTGAATAAACGCGGTGGCTCGACCACCGGCAAACGCCTCGGAACCGCCAAGCTGCTGCAAGGTAAAAATTGGCGTCCGGCTGTCGATTCGCTGGCACAGGCTGGAATCGTGGATGTCGAACGCATCTTACAGCCGCCCCGCGTCAAACCCCGCAGCGTGAACACCGCCGCGCTGCTCATCCACCCGCACGAAATCGACTCGGTCGTCAACGAACTGGGCAAGGATTCGCAGCCCGCCGCCATTCTGGAAGTCCTCGCCGGACTGCCCATCGAACGGCCTTACGTGCCTTCGGTGCTGCAAGCGGCTGGTGTCGCCAGTGAAACCCCGCTCAAAAAGCTGGCCGAAGCCGGTCTGGTGACGATTGACCGCCAAGACCGTCCGGCTACCGTCTCGCTCGCCATCCCCCGCGCCGACGTACCCCAGCACATCATCGCCTTCCGTGGCGCTGAAAAACCGCTGCACGTCCTGCGCGTCCTCGCCCGCCAGCCCGACCCGATGGAACTCAGTTGGGTCTATGCCCAGACGGGCGCAACGCTGCCGGAACTGCAAAAGCTGGAAAAGCTGGAACTGATCGCGCTCGGTGAAAAGCAAAACTACCGCGACTCGCTGGCTGACCGCGACTTTGTCCCCAGCAGCGCCCCGACCCTCACGCCGGAACAGGCTGAAGCGTGGTCGGTCATCGAAGCGCACATTCGCTCGTGGGGCTGGTCGAAGGCCGCCGGTGAATCGAACCCCGGCCTGTTCCTGCTGCACGGCGTCACCGGCAGCGGCAAAACCGAAATCTACCTGCGCGCCATCGAACTGACACTTCAACAAGGTCGCGGCGCCATCTACCTCGTGCCGGAAATCGCCCTTACGGCTCAGACCGTGCGCCGTGTTGCCTCGCGCTTCCCCGGCAAAACGGCCATCGTCCACAGCGGACTCAAGGAAGGTGAACGTTACGACACATGGCGGCGTGCGCGTTCCGGTCTGGTACAGGTTGTGGTTGGGGCACGTTCGGCGCTGTTCACACCGCTGCCGGATGTCGGTCTGGTGATCCTCGACGAAGAACATGACCAGAGCTACAAACAGACCGAACCCATTCCGCCGCCTTACTACCACGCCCGTGATGTCGCCGAACAGATGATGCGGCACAACAGCGGCACGCTCATCCTCGGTAGTGCCACGCCGGATGTGGAGATCATTCACCGCGCCCAACGCGGCGACTTCAAGCTGCTACAACTGCCGACCCGCATCATGGGGCATCGCATCCGCATTCTGGAACAATCCGAACGCACCGGCATCACACCGCAGTACACGCCCGCTCACGCTGAGGATGCGCTGAGCATCGAACTGCCAACCGTCAAAATTGTGGATATGCGGCAGGAACTCCGCGCCGGCAATACCAGCATCTTCAGCCTGCCGCTTCAGCAGGCGCTCAAGGAAACGCTCCAACGGCGTGAACAGGCTATCCTGTTCCTCAACCGGCGCGGCGAATCCACCTATGTGTTCTGCCGCGACTGTGGTTATGTGGCCACCTGCCCGCGCTGCGACAGCCCGCTGACCTACCACCGGCAGGGCGAAGCGCTGCGCTGTCATCGCTGTGGACACCGTGTTCCCCAGCCGCAGTCCTGCCCGCAGTGCCAGTCCAACCGCATCAAGTACTTTGGCGCTGGCACCCAGCAGATCGAAGCCGCGCTGCACCAGATGTTCCCGAAGGCGCGCACGCTGCGCTGGGACGCGGACACCGCCGGTAACGCCGACACGCACGATCTGTTCTTGCAGCGTTTCATCGACCACAAGGCGGACATCATGGTCGGGACGCAGATGGTCGCCAAAGGGCTGGATCTGCCGCTGGTGACACTGGTCGGGGTTGTCAGCGCCGATATGGGACTGAACCTGCCGGACTTCCGCGCCGGTGAGCGCACTTTCCAACTGCTGACGCAGGTCGCAGGCCGGGCCGGTCGTGGATTGCTGGGTGGGCGGGTGATCCTGCAAACTTATGAGCCGGAACACTACGCCGTTCAAGCCGCCGCGCATCACGACTTCGCCGGTTTCTATAAGCAGGAAATCCGCTACCGGCGTGAACTGGCTTACCCGCCATTCCGCCGTCTGGCGCGGCTGCTCTTCCGTGATGAGAGTGAAATTCGGGCGCACAGCGAAGCAGAAACAGCGGCCAATTTGCTGCGCACCCGCATCGCCGAACAGCAGTTGGACGCCACCGAATTGATCGGCCCGGCACCCTGCTTCTTCAGCCGCGTGAACCGTGTCTTCCGCTGGCACATCCTGCTGCGCGCGCCTGATCCGGTGGAGGTGCTGCGCGGTTTTGAACTGCGGCGAGGCTGGCACCTCGACCTCGATCCCAT
>JAFLCH010000265.1:4289-5888 GCA_017303775.1 Anaerolineae bacterium
ATTGCTCCACTTGGCGAATGACGCGTAAGAAAATTTCCCGCGTGCAATATACCCCGTTGGTGTAACGCAACCGTAAATGTATCAAGCACTATGACAGACTTCGACCCCACGAACTACCTGACTCCGGCTGAAATTTATGAAGCGGCGCAGGAGGCAATCGGCCACAAACCGGAAGTGCGTGACCGGCATCTGCTGCGTTCGGCGGCGGCGCGCCCCACACTGCAAGCCTTTGGCACCGAGGCCTATCCCACCTTGATGGAAAAGGCCGCCGCGCTCATGCACTCGCTGGCGGCGCATCACCTGTTCTGGGACGGCAACAAACGCACCGCTACCCGCGCCACCACCGTCTTTTTGGAGAGAAATGGCCTGAAGCCGACATGGGACGACGCGACGGTTTACCAGTATGTGCTGGAAATCGCCCAGAACAAACATGATGTCCCGGCCATCGCCGCATGGCTGGAAGCGCATACCGCCCCGTTGGCTTAATGCGGTAACATACAGACGTGTCTATTCGCACAACAGACAGGTATCCCCGTCATGCGCTATCTGACAATCGATGAGCTGGTTTACATCAACGAGCAGTTCGGCAGCAAAGAAGCCATCCACACCATCGTCAACGGCAAGCGTGCCGTGCGCGACATGGGTTTGTTGGAGGCGGCGGCGGCGCGTCCGCAGGCCAGTGCCTTCGGCGAGGATGCGTATCCTACCGCGCAGGAAAAGGCCGCCGTGCTGCTGCATTCCATCGCCCGCAACCATCCCTTCGCCGACGGCAATAAACGCACGGCGACTCTGGCGCTGCTGTTCTTGCTGATGGTGAACGGACAGCGCGTAGAATGGGACGCGGCACAGGCCTTGGAATGGATTGTGGCGGTGGCGGAAGGCAAGCGTGATCCGCTGGATTTGGCCGCGTGGCTGCCCACACAGCCGGCTGACCCCATTCCGCAAGCGGATGCAGCCCGCGATATGGCCGCGATTGATGCGCTGCTGCGGGAACATGAGTGGCTGTTAGCGGAACTGGCTAAACGATAAGCCCCAAAGACTGGGGACTGACAGATGTGCCGCTGCCCTTTACCATCAGGCACAACGTGGATAGCCTGCGCTGCGTATCATACAGATAGGTTGAACTGCCTGTCATTTGGGAGGAACTGAAATGCTGAAACGTGTTTTGCTGGTTGTACTGGTGCTGGGGTTAGCGGCTGGCTGCCGGATCGTTCCGGGTACAGGCGACTCGTCCAGTGATGCCGCCGCTGCCCAGAATTTCGTCCCACCGAACATTTCGGGCTATGTGGCGACCGACGCGACCAGTGTTTCCGAAGCCCTGACCAAGATCGGCGCAACCGGCTCGCTGCTGACGGGTAATGTGGCGCTGGCCGGCGCGATTGCCAAACTCGACGGTATGATTTCCTGTTACCAGAGCGTGGGCGCGATCTCCGCCCGTGTCTATACCGAGCAGAATATCTCGACCACCACCGGCATCCCCAAGTTGGGGGCGCTGGCTGTCGTCAACACCACGCGCATCCAGCGCAACTTGCTGCAATGTGTGCTGAACACCGGTGTGTCGGCGCAGGCCGCGAATGAGATCCAGCCGTGCGGCGGTTC
>JAFLCH010000266.1 GCA_017303775.1 Anaerolineae bacterium
CCGCATAATGCTCAATGCCGCTCATCAAGCAGGCATCGTTGATCAGCAGATCAAACTTCTCAAGTCCCGTGTTCTTCAGCGCCGCGTCAAACACCTGTGACATCGTCGGGATGTCCAGAATGCCCGAACCCGTCGTCTCGTCTGTCACCGTGCCGTACCACGCGCCGCCATGATCGTTCATGATGACAGCGTAGTGCCGCGCCGGATAGGTTTGAATCCCCCATACGAGGAAGTCCAGCAGGTTATTGCCGAAGGTCGTATCCAGTTCGCCCAAGTCAGCCAGCGGCGTGCTGTCAATCGTGGGCGGGTATACCGTGCGGAAATCACCGGTCTCATCCGGCCCCGGTTCGTAGATGCGCGTTTCCGTCCAGTTATCGTTAGCCGTACTGTATTCGTGAGAACGGTCAAACAAGGCGAGGATTCGAACACTTTCCGTGCTGCCGCCTGCGCGTTCAAATTCATCAAGGTCATTTTCCAGACCATCTTCCAGATTGTTATCGCCGCCCATGTACACCAGCACCGTCCAGTCGGCAATACTAGGCGTGACGGGCAGGGTCGGATAACCCGCCGCGATGGGGTTGGAGGTGGTCGTCGTCGTGATGATGGTCGAACCGCCGCTGCCAACCTTGATCGAAGCCTCGAATTCACCCGACGTCGCGCCTTCTTGGAAGCCGTAACGGGTGATCACGAGACTGTAATCACCGGCAGCAGCGCGTGGATATTCAAGGAACGAATCCGTCGTGCTCTGGTCGCGGTCATCATTTTCCGCCACCACTTCATCGCCGTAGAACAGACCAATGTAAACATCGAGGTCGCCGCTCGTCGCCCGCGCCTCAATCGTAATCACATCCCCTTCGCTCACATCGAGAATGGGAACTTCAACATAATATTGCGTGGAATTGATCTCACCCGTAAAAACCTCACCGGATGAATCGTTATTTGTAATCGGCTGTGTCTCGCCGCCCGTGCCGGTGCTGGTATCCAGCGTGAGTGCGAACGGCCCGGATTCGTAAGCAAAAACGCCAATCAGATATTCCCCACTAGCGGGCAAAACTGCTTCTACAAACGAGTTGTAGTTGGTCTGGCTGATGTCGTCGTTCTCCGCGACCGTGTTACCACTGCTGTCCGCCAGAACCAGATAAGTATCGACTTCATCACTGCTGAGGGAAATGGCTACCCGGTCACCGGCCCGCCCGATGAACGTATACAGCACCGGCGTATCAAGGCTCACCGCCTGCCCGCTCGCGCTATCGCCGTAACTCAGGGTGCTGGTATTGTTGACCTGCGTCCCGCTGGAACTTCCCTGCAAGCTCAGTATATACGGGCCGGTTTCATAACCCAGTGCCGCCACCACATACTGCCCCGTAGTCGGCAGTTCGAATTCAATCGCCGCGTTCAAATTGGTGCGCGTGATGTCATCATTTTCCGCCAACAAATTACCGTTCATATCACCGAGGCGTAAATAAACATCCACCTCATCGCTGTTCAGCGTGACGGTGATCGTCTCGCCCCGCTGCCCATCAAACACATATAACACGCCCTGTGATGGATCAGTGATTTGGCCGCGAACCGTATCGCCGTATCCAATCGGGATTAAATCCTGCGCACGGATAACAGGCAGGATCACAAATAGTAAGGCACAAGCAACAAAGATTATTCTGCGTCTGAGCATACCATCCTCCTCAAGTGAGTGCTGTTCATCACTATATATCAGTTTTACGGATCGCGTAATCGCAGATTGAGCTTTCTCATGAAATTTCCGTCAAAGGTCGTAGCGGTTGCTGCCGAAGCAAAAAAAGAGGCTGATTCGTTTTGAATCAGCCTCAAGAATGACCGGGGAAAATAAAAGTGAAAAATGAATCCCAGTCGAATAAAAACAATCTATAAACGTGTTATGACTTAGCCAGCAGCGCGATACGCCACAACCGGCAGCAGGGCTTCACGAATAGAGTCCATCAAGTCATATGCATCGAACGGCTTGGGCAAAAAGTCAGATGCACCCAGATCAAGCGCATACATCAGGTCATGCAGTTCATAACTGGCCGACATCACGATGAACGGAACGTGGCTGTATCGGCGGTCAGCGTGTATCCGCCGCAGCAGGCTGTAAGCATCCGCCGAAATCATATCAGCGTCGCACAGGATCAAATCAGGCGTCTGGCGTGAAAGCGCGTAGCTCACTTCATCGCTCGAAGCAGCGGGTATTGCGTGCAATCCGGCCACTTCCAAAAGGAAGCTGATGCTGCTCAAAAGCTTTGTGTTATCTTCGATCACCAGAACAGAAGCGCCGTTAATGGTTTGAGTTCCGTTATTCATTTTCTTCACGCTTTCTTAATTGATGCTCTACTTTCACGATACGGCAAATTGCGTATTCTCGATCATTAAGGTTGCGCCGGTTTCAAAAACCTGAAGCAAACACTTTGTAAGGCTCTTACACGAGGGCTTTTTCGGCTGCCAAACACAACCCTCTACCTACGAGCATACGCCAGCATCTATTAGAAATGTCTCAATTCTTGACTTTTTTCACAAAATTTTCGTTTGAGGAAAACTCAGAGGTCGCTCTCGTCCAACAGCGGCAGCAGATAAATGACCGGTTCTTCATACGGGTGCGCCTTGCGGATAGCCGCTGCCACCTGCTTAGCCTGCGCCCGTTCGCAGAACGTTTCGATGCGCGTCTCATCCACTTCATTAATACGCGCCACCTGTCCCACATGCGGGTTCGCCGCATCATCCGGCTTGAAGTGCCCCACCCCCACGCTCGTAAAAGCACAGTGCGTATAATGCCCGATGATCCCGCCGCCGGCAGCGCTGATCGCGTCCAACAGCGCCGGAACCGCCTCGCTTGGTGCGCTTACCACCACCAACACCCGCTGGCTCATAACCCATACGCTCCCTGATCAGTATTGTAAGCCACATCCTCCGCCGCCTGCGCCAGCAAACCGATCATCGGCCCGAATGCTTCAAAACGTTGGTCTTGCGTCTGCCCCCGCTGGTAGCGCACATAGATCTGCGCACAGATCACCACCAGCCGGTACAACCCCAGCGCATGATAAAACCGGATCGCGGACACATCGCGCCCGCTCTGCTCGGCATACCGCTGCACCAATGCCGCCCGCGACAAAAACCGCTCATCCCCCACCGGCATCATCGCCGTCATCTGCATATACGGCGGATCATCCGGCTGCGTCCAGTACGTCAGCAGCGCCCCCACATCCGCCAGCGGATCGCCCAGCGTACACATATCCCAATCAAAAATGGCGACCATCCGCCCCGGATCATCCGCCGCCAGCATCACATTATCCAGCTTATAATCATTATGGACGAGGCTGGCCGCGCTCTCCGTAGGCACATTCGCCTTCAGCCACCGGTAAGCCGCTTCCATCTGCGGCAGCGATTGCGTTTGCGCCTTCTGCCAGCGCCCGTACCAACCTTCAACCTGCCGCTCCAAAAACCCCACCGGCTTCCCCAGCCCGCCCAGCCCCACCGCTTCATAATCCACCGCGTGCAGCGCCGCCAGCGCATCCACCAGCGCTTCGCTCATCCGGCGCGGCGCATCCGGCAGCCCCTGATACACCTCCGGCAGCGACCGCCGCACCACCACACCCTCACGCCGCTCCATCACGAAGAACGGCGCGCCGATGATGCCCACATCATCACAAAACAGGAACGCGCGCGGTGCATACGGGAACACCGCACTTAACGCCGCCAGCACCCGGTACTCCCGTCCCATATCATGCGCCGACGGTGCCACCGGCCCTAACGGCGGCCGTCGCAGCACATACTGCCGCGTCCCATAATCCAGCAAATACGTCAGGTTTGCCGCCCCACCGCCGAACTGGCGCACGACCAGCGGCCCTTCTGCCCCTTCCAACTGGCCGCGCAAATAGGCTGCCAGCCCGTCCTCGTCAAAACGCTCATCCGCCCGGACGGCAATCGTATCCGCCACTTCAGCCATCGGCTGCGCTCCAAGTTGCATAAAAAATCATCATTGAGAATAACACGATCGAGGAAAACAGCCGGCACAGTGGGGCAGATTCCTGCCGCCCATCACAAAATCCACTTGATCGCCTCTACCCACATCTCATCCAGTTCGACATCATGGATCGCGTACTCCAATTCAGTACGAATCCAATGCCATGCCTCATCCGGATCATGCTCATTGCTGATCTCCACCAGAATACGCCCGCTCGGTCGGTGGCGCTTCATCGCCGCCACACAGCGCATCCCGAACACCGTCTCCAGCAAACGCCTCTCGTCCGTTTGCAGCCAGAACGCATATCGGCTTCGGTTTGGAACCTCTCCCGGCACACCCATCTTAAAGCGATTACTCGGTTGTACAGCGGTCATCATGTACCTCCTCAACTCACTTCCCAGTGTATCACACTCCGTTTCCACAGTGACGAACTTTGGATACTCTGTCCGATTCAAACACCCTGTTCGTATATCAAAAAAGTAATCCGACTTTCGTACCAATTGCTAGCCAAATCGCTAACAAATTCGCTATGATTATCGCATCGCCAACCCATGCCAAACCAACAGGCAAATCACACATGCGGATTCATCGCGACCAATCCCGGCTTTTATTCCGCAGGCAGCGGCGGCGTCGTTCGTCGGGTCTCTCCCTCGCGGTCATGTTAGGGGTCATCATCGGTGGCCTCGCTGTGTCATGGAACTGGATTGGCGGGCGTTTGAACTTCGCGGCACAGCCCATCGACGACTCGCTCCAGCAGGCGCAGGATGCCTTCGCCCGTGGTGATCTTTCCAACGCTGTCGAACTCGCCCAGCGCGCCCTCGAATTCAACCCCAACAGCGATGCCGCCCTCACCTTGCTCACCAAAGCCCTCATCTACCGCAGCTATAGCGATTACAACCGCGCGGTTGACCGTGAATCCGCCCTCGAATGGGCCGCCGAAGGCTTAGCCCTCGCTCCCAACAGCCCGCAGCGGTTAGCCATCTACGCCTACGCCCTCCAATCCGCGGGTCGTCCGGTCGAAGCCGCCCGCACTGCCGAGGCCGCCCTCAAGCTCGACCCTCAGAACCCGCTGGCGCGCTTAGCCATGGGCATGGCCTATGGCTCCGTCGGCAGCTTTGAAATCGCCCTGCGTGAAAGTCAGCAGGTCGCCCAAACCGCCGAATGGCAGCTCGACGGCCAGCGCGCCATGGCCCTCAGCTACAGCGACCTCGGCAATTACAGCAGCGCCATCGAATCCATCGAACGCGCCATCGGCCTCAACCGCTATCTCGTCCCCCTCTACTTTGAACGCGCCCTCTACGCCCTTCAAATCGGGGATGCCGGCTCAGCCACCGCCGCCTACTATCAGGTGCTCACCTACGACCCTTCCAACGTCAAAGCCCGCCTCCGCCTCTGCGAACTCTCCAGCCTCCTGCGGGAACGCGCCGCCGCCGTCGAATACTGCAAAGAAGTCACCCTCCGCGCGCCGAGCTGGCCCAACGGCTGGTATCAACTCGGCATGGAATACTTCTTGCAGGGCAGTTTCGCGTCCGCGCAGGATGCCTTCCACCGCTGCTCATCCCTTCAGGTCATGCAAAACGTCCCCGTCAGCGAACGCCGTTTCGAATGCTGGTACTTACAGGGGCAGGCCGCCGAAATTCTGGGCGACTGCGACAACCTCATCGCCACCTACAACGAATTCCGCGCCATGGCAACCGATGAAACCATCGCCCAGCGCTGGACTTACCCGCCGGAGGGGCCGCCCACCTGCGCCGTCACCCCCGCCGCCTGAACCCCTTCATGCCCCCTGCTGCAACTTTCTCCTCCCACGAGTCGTATAGGTGATCAGTTACGACAGCTTCAAATTATGGGGGATCTTCAAAATGGAAAAACCAAAACGTTCGGATGACATCCTGATCGAGAAAGGTCAGG
>JAFLCH010000267.1 GCA_017303775.1 Anaerolineae bacterium
TTCGGTTTACAGTGGAACGCCGTCGCCGACATCGCCTCGCCCTACCAATTCGACTACATCACATGGGAAGCCGGAGCCATCGCCCGCAAAGTCGATCAAACCCTCTTCGGCCTCCACCCTTTCATGACCGAATCCGCTCGCATTCAGTTCATCCGCGCCTATATGGCCGATCTCGCCGCCGCCCAAACCATCGAGTCGCAAATCAATACCGTCTTCACCGATCCTGCCGTGCCTGATCCCGAAACCGCTTCATCCGATCTCCGCGCCAATCGTGACACCCTCCGCATGAGTCTCCTTGCCCGTCAATCCATAGCCGAAGCTATCCTCGAAGGTCAGGTCGCCCAACTACTCGTCGAGCAGGGCTTCGCCACCCTCGGTCAGGTCTTACCCCCTGTCTCCGCTCATTTCACCCGCGTGCCCAACCTGCTCGTCGTCTCCCCGCGGGATCGCATCCGCTTCGACATTTCCATCAACCTCAACCCCATGACCACCGACCAGATCGACTCTCTCGAACAGCGCATCGCCGTCGAGCAGGGGATGTCCGCCCTCATCGTCCCCCTCGGTGGCATCGCCCTCTATCCCGCCATGGTTCTAGAAACGGCCTCCATCCCCTACGCCCTCGACACCATCGCCCATGAATGGCTGCATCACTATCTCTTCTTCTTCCCCCTCGGCCTCCAGTACTTCAACGGCGAAAGTTTCGTCGGCGAAACCCGCACCATCAACGAAACCACTGCCGTTCTTTTCGGCCAGCAAATGAGCCGCCTCACCCTTGCCCGCTACTATCCCGACTTGCTCACCGCCGCTGCCCCCGGCCTCATCAAACCCGTCGCCCAAACCGCTTCGCAGCCCTTCGATTTCGCCGCCGAAATGGATCGTACCCGTCGCCGTGTCGATGAACTCCTCGCCGGAGAGCAGGTTGCCGAAGCCGAAGCCTACATGGAAGAACGCCGCGCCCTCTTCGTTAGCAATGGTTATCTCATCCGCAAGCTCAATCAAGCCTACTTCGCCTTCTACGGCGGTTATCAAGCCGGTGGCACAGCCAGCGCCGCCGGAGCCGATCCCATCGGCCCTGCCATCCGCCTCATCCTCGAAACCAGTCCCACCCTTCAGGACTTCGTCGTCACCATGCGCGCCATCACCAGTCGTGAACAACTCCTCGCCATCCGCGACCAGCGCCTCGCCACCCGCCAATCATCCTGAAACGCTAGGCTAGGTATAATGCTGTACCGTCTTCTGTTGTCGCTGGCTTGCCTGAGCGCGTTCCCATAAATTGACTAACTGATCCCCATCGTACAGCGATATGGGCTTGCCCTTCACCCACCGCTGCGCCGGTGCGCTGAATCGTCCCGTGGTGAAGATAATTCCTTTGTCAGCTTTCTCGTGCTGCACAACACCATAAAAGTCTCGTACCACTGGCTCACCGACGCTTCCCCGCCAGCGCTTACATTGCACCACCCACTTTTCGCCATTCTTTGCCTGTACCACAATATCAACCCCATGGTCGCCACTTGCGCCGGTTCGCTGCGCCTGATGTCCTGCCAATCGGTAAAGTTCGACGATCATGCTTTCAAAATCACTGGGCGAAAGATCGAGAAAGTCCTCAATCTGACTCAAAGATTGTGCCTTACGCTGGAATTTTGCAGTCTCACGTTGCTTGGCCACCATCGCACCAATCATCAGCACCACCCCCGCGCCGACGAATAGCATCGTATTCAAAGGTTCTTCAATGAAGAGGGCATGTAACGAGTTCGGACTAAAGAGCAGCGCCACCCGCAGCACGGCCAGCAGAACCCAGATTGCGAACATCGCCCGTATTCCTTTTGACTTCTTCCATGTCAGCGGAGCGAAGATAAGAAGCGGCCAGAAACTAAAGAACATCCCCAATGAACTGAGAAGGAGTTCCAACGTCTGCGGGATGAATTGATTACCCATATCACCATAATCCTAATAGTCTTAAATACTTATATCTGTAATATAACCTCCTTATTACCCTGTTCGAATTAAGAACATTGCTTTCCTAAGATTGTTTGTTCCCACCTCGTCCCGCCAGAATCTGCTCCAAACTAATCCCGTGCCGCCGCGCAATCTCCCGCGCATAACTCCGTCCCAACGGTTCACCCCGCTGGATTCGGTACGTCGGTTTTGCCTCACCCTCCGCGCCCATCTCAACCCCCGCCACCAGACTGAACAGCACGCAATCCCCCTCAGCCGCCGCCATAATCTCGTCCAGCCGTTCCGCCAATTCATTCAGGTGCGTCGCATAAATCACCCGCGCCCCGATCACCCGCAGCCCTGCCAGCACATCATGTGCCAGATACACCGCCTCGCCCGATGACGTGCTCGAAAATGTCTCGTTCAGCAGCACCAGACTCGTCGCTGTCGCCTGCTCGAAGATTTTTCGCAGCCGTCCCGCCTCCTCCGCCAGCCGTCCATCCTGCCGCGTTTCCAGCGCTTGGAAGTGTGTCAAAATCGTGTCCACCGGACTCATCCGCGCCGTCCGCGCCGGAACATACAACCCCGCCTGAAACATCACCTGCGCCAGCCCCACACTCCGCAGGTAAGTCGTCTTACCCCCGCTGTTCGGTCCGGTCAGCACCGCGATTCGCCCCTCATCCCCCAGCAGCACATCATTCGCCACCACGGCTTGTTTCCGCAGCGCCAGCCCCACGTTCACCAGCCCCTCAATCGCGCACACCCGTTCCGCTGCCCCCGCGATCATCGGTCGGCAGAACACCACCCCCCGTTCCTCCATCTCGCGGATCATCCGCGCCGCCGCCGTGAAGTACGCCAGCTCATATTCCAGATACACCAGCGCCCCGCTTCCCGTCCGCGCATACCGCCCCAACGCCTTTGAAATCGGCTGTGCCACCTGCGTCAGCAGTTGATCCATGTCCTGAAACAATTGTGACAGTGGCCGTTGGTTCGGGTCATCCGGCACACCGTGCAGCCGCGCCAGCCCCACCTCGTCCATCAGCGCGTCATCCGCCCCCAGCACCCGTTCCAGCCACGACACCTTCCCGCTGAACTTCATCCCGTTAATCGCCAGCAGCACCGCCGAAATCGGCTTCAATTCCAGATCAAGGTTGATCCCCACCGTCAGGCTGCGCACCTGTTCCAGCGGCTGCCGCAAACCCGGCAGTTCATCCCGCAGCGTCTGGAAGTCCGGCTCATCCACCAGCCGTCCCATTGCCGTCGCCAGTTGCCGCAGCGCCGCCGATTCCAACTGTGCCTTGCTCAATATCGCCTGCAAATCTTGCACAATCGCCACGAACGCCTCCAGCTCCGCCAGATGATCCGCCGTATCCAGCAGCAGATTCCGCTGTCGTCGCCCCAGCATCGCGTTCCCCGTCTGCAAATGAGCCAGTCTCGGCAGCAGCTCCCCCGCCGCCTCCACCAGTGCCGGATTATTCAGGAAGTCCGCCAGCACCGCCTGCCGCCATTCAATCACGGCCGGATCTTGAATCAACGTCGTCAGCACCTGCTTCACATGCCCGCTGTATCGGGCTGCCGCCGTCAGCGCCGCGCTCAGGTCGCCCAACCCCAGATCACCTTCCCAGCTTGCCCCGCCTTGGTCACCCTGTGGTCGCCCCTCCGGCCATAGCAAACTCACCAGCGGTATATCCAGCGCGATCAATTTGCGCCCCATCACCTTATTCATCACGTATCACCCTTACGCTAAACACCTCGTCCACGTCACTACGTTAACCCTCTCGTCCCTTGCCCGCAAATCACCCCATCCATCCACGTTGGTCATAAGCCCCAAACGCCCAAACACGGTACAATCCCCTCCATACATCAAAATTTAGAGCAGTCGTTGGGAGCGCTCTCATAATCTCGTGCTGATTCTTCCCCATGCGCTGCCATTTGAGTAAAGGAGTTTTGGATGAAGTATAGTATTGCCTCTTATAGCTTCCATCGCGCCCTCGAATCCGGTAAGCAGGATATGTTCGGCTACATCACCGACTGCAAAGAATTCGGTTGCAGCCAGCTTGACCCGTGGAACGGTCATCTCGTCCCCCTCATTCAAGAAACCGAACAGATTCGCGCTGGTGCCGATCCTCTCGTCACCACCTTCTCGCCCGCTGGCTTGGAGTATGTCGCGCGTGTCAAAGCCGCCGCCGATGCCGCCGGATTGCCCATCGGCAGTCTCGCCCTCGATGGCGCGCACATCTACGAACCCACCCCCGAAGCCCGCGCCCTCAACCGCGCCTCGGCCTATCGCTGGTTGGATGTCGCCCACCGCCTCAACGTCAACTCCATTCGCATCGACTCCGGTGGCACAGCCGACCTCCCCGACGACATGTTCGCTATCATCGTCGAAGGTCTCAAAGACATCGTCCAGCGTGCCCGCGCCCTCGGCATCCGCACCACCATCGAAAATCATTGGGGTGCTTCCAACGTCCCCGTCAACCTCATCCGCATGCTGCACGCCGTCGAAGGTCTCGACTTGCTTTTCGACTCGCACAACTTCGCCCCCGGCTTGCAAGAGCAGGGCTGGCAGCTTTGCGTCCCCTATGCCACCGATGTCCACATCAAGACCTTCCGCTTCGACGAGCACGGCAATGAACCCGATGTCGACATCCCCCGCGTGGTTGCTATGTTGGTCGATGCTGGTTATAAAGGCTGCTGGGGCATCGAAAGCGTCCCCCGTGATGGCGACGAATACGGCGCGATCCGCAAAACCATCGCCCTCATCGAACGTTCCATCGCCGCCGCTTAATTATTCTTACCCTTTTTCAGGAGGCTAACATGTCTGCTCCATCACCCGTTCGCATCGGCGTCATCGGGGTCGGTCAAATCGGCAAGCACCATCTCGAAAACTATTCCAAAATTCCCAACGCCAACATCGTTGCCGTCGCCGATGTCAACGAGGCCGAAGCCCGTCGCGTCGCCGAAAAATATAACATCCCCGACGTCTACACAAACTTCCGTGATCTCCTCCGCCGCGAGGACATCGAAGCCGTTGATGTCTGCCTGCACAATAACCTGCACATGCCCATGACCGTCGCCGCCCTCGAAGCCGGCAAGCATGTCTACTGCGAAAAACCGATGGCCGGCGCTTACATTGACGCCGAAAAGATGCTCGCCACCGCCCGCGCTGTGGATCGCAAACTCGCCATCCAATTCTTCTCCCTCTTCCAGAACGAAACCAAAGCCGCCAAATACCTCATCGACTCCGGCGCGCTCGGCAAAGTCTATCACGCCCGTTCCACCGGTCATCGCCGTCGTGGTCGCCCCTATGTCGATGGCTACGGCACACCCCTCTTTGTCCAAAAGCAGCATGCCAGCGGCGGCGCGCTCTACGACATGGGTGTCTATCACATCGCGCAGGTGCTCTATCTGCTCGGTAATCCCGCCCCCCTCACCATCACCGGCTCAACCCATCAAGAAATCGCCATGGACGAAAAACGCGCCAAGCTCAGCGGCTATAACGTCGAAGAACTCGGCCTCGGCTTCATCCGTCTGCAAGGCGGTCTCTCCCTCGACATCATCGAAGCGTGGGCCATCCACCTCGACAAAATCGAAGGCTCAGTCGTCGTCGGCTCGGAAGGCGGCGTCCGCCTCGATCCCTTCGGTTATTTCCGCAGCGCCGGTGATCTCGACCTCGACTCCAGCGCCGATCTCGGCGGTTACGACTGGCGCGTCCACAACGTCGGTGACGTCGGTGACGCCTACGACAGCTCCCAGCATCACTGGGTCGCCGCCCTCCAAGGCCGCTGTGACCTCATCCCCTCGGCGGAAATCGCCCTCAACACCATGCTCATCTCGGAAGGCATCTACCTCTCCCACAGCTTGGGGCGCGAAGTCACCCCCGACGAAGTCAAAGCCGCCTCCCAATCCACCGCCCTCCCGCTCTCCTAATCCAA
>JAFLCH010000268.1 GCA_017303775.1 Anaerolineae bacterium
ATGCTCTCCTCGCCGCGCAGCCCCTCCAGCACGATGCGGATCTTCTCCTCTGCGCTGTACTTCTTGCGCGTCTGGCGACGAATATCCCGCACCACTTGCTCGGCAGATACCTTCTCTTCTTTTGCCACCTGACTTGCCTCCATTCACTGATCTCAGATGGGGAAAGTATCTCCTAACTTTACCGCCTTCCGTGTCTCACAGGCTTTGAACCCGTACACCGTAAGGAATATCTCGCTCGTAAGGAAAGGAATGAACGTGAGATCGCTAATTGGGAGTCACGGACGACGGATACGCAGAAGGTCGCTATTGAATTGAGGACAGTCCTTCTTGGTGGCTCAAATGACGCAAGTGTGGGACATAAGCAACGACGAAGACCGTCAGCAGATGGCTCATATGCTGTTTGAATACATCATCTACGATTTGGACGAACGCCGCATCGTGGACTTTCAATTGAAGGCGTGGGCAGCCCGATACCTAACGGTACGGGCTGACATGTATCTCAACATGGAGGGAAATGAAAATCGCTCTTCTATCAATGAGAAGAGCGATTTGTGCCCCATACGGAATTCGAATCCGTGTTTTGTCCTTGAGAGGGACACGTCCTAGGCCACTAGACGAATGGGACGAACAATTCTCATCGTAGCAAATCTAACCTCAAAAATCAAGCATCACTTACGCGGCGCGCTGATCAGCGTTTTGGACTGCGCCGCTTAGGAAAGCGCGATCCTAACCAAGCGCCGAGGGCAATAGCCACCAGACCCAGCCCAAGGATGAGCACCAGGTGGACTGGTGTCAGACCGCCGGGTTCATCAATGACGGGGGCCGCCTCCCGGGGAACGGTTAAGGTGGCAACGGGTGTTCCGGCAGAAGGTTCCTGCACGGTGAAAGTGATACCATCTGGCATACCCAGATCCATGTGGTTAGGGTCACCTAGGCTGGCGCACAGTTGATAGCTTCCCGGACGCAAGTCAACTATGCCGGACGTTTGATAGAGCATGCCGCGCAGCTGACCGTTGAGCCAAAGATGCCAGTGCCCTGTGCCGAGCTCGACCGCGAAATTCTGAATCTCAACGGTGATGGCCACCTCCGTTCCATAAATGATCTCGCCATCGCGCGGCGCGACGATGCGGATGATGGGGGCATCAGCGCCGTCGGGCATCGGGCGGTCGCTGGCCAAGAGCGCGGCACATTGCTCAATGATAGGTGGAGCAGGTGGCTGAGCGGAGAGGCGCACCACGGTGAGCCAGAGCAAGCTGCCGATAAGTATACGAATGAGACGAAGTTTACGCATGGACTACCTTCTATATAACGTTGGATCAAGCTGCCGAGCCGACGCGAATCGGTGACAGGTAGGGAGTGCACCAACCTGATTATAGTCGCGGTGCAAGCCAAGCACTTCTAGTTAATTCGGCATAGCTGGCCAGATGGCGGACTCTGTGGCAAGCCTACCGACGAAAAGTTAGTATCAACACGCAGCGGGTTGATTGATTTGAGATTGACGAGAGGGAACCATGACCATTCATCACTTCACGCCGACAATATACCACCGCACGATGGGTTCGCATGCGCCAGTGCTCCACATCGCACCGGGGGACTCCGTCATCACCACGACGGTTGATGCATGGGGACTCGACGCGTCGGAGCAGAAGGCCACTGAGGGTGGGAATCCAATGACTGGCCCGTTCTACATTGATGGGGCAGAAGTCGGCGATACGCTCGTCGTGTATCTCGATCATCTCGCGCCCAGCCGCGCGACTGGATGGGGACGTCCGCGCCTAGCAACAAACGTTGTCAATCCGGATGAGGTGGCGAGCTTGCCGGAGCAGAATGAGATCCTGCACTGGGTGTTGGAGCGTGAACGGGGAACGGCGTCACTGCGGGATCCCCTCGGAAAACTCGGCCATTTCACGCTGCCGCTCAACCCGATGCTGGGGTGTTTTGGTGTTGCGGCGATGGATGGGCAAGCGATTTCGACGGCGACATCGGCTGAACACGGTGGGAACATGGATTACAACGGCTTTGTCGCCGGGACGACTGTATATTTCCCGGTGTTTGCTCCCGGCGCGCTCTTCCACCTCGGTGATGGTCACGCGGCGCAGGGGGATGGGGAAGTCTGTGGTACGGGGATCGAAACCTCGTTTGAAGTGAAATTCACGGTCGATGTGCTGAAAGGCGTGCGGTCCAGGTGGCCGCGCGGGGAGAACAAGGATTACATCTTCACGGTTGGCAATGCGCGCCCGCTGGATCAGGCGATGCAGCATGCGACCACGGAAATGCTCGCATGGCTGCAGCAGCGCTATGGCTATTCGCTCGTTGAGGCGAATGTGCTGATCGGGTACGGGGTAGAGTATGACCTCGGCAATATGTTTGATCCCGCTTACACGATGGTGTGCAAGCTCCCCAAGCGATTGCTTGAAACCTGAGGGCGGTACCCGTTGAGTGCGAAGGTAAGGGGGCACGACAGTGCACCCCTACAAGCTGAAGAGGCGGCTGATTCCAAGAAATTGGTTGACAGCGCTGCCGAATCGGTATAAAGTGGAGACAGCTTATTTCATTGAGTGAAAAATCTTTCTGTGAGCACTTTTGTACGTGGTAACAAAGACCTCATCAAAGCGATCAACCGCAACCTGATTCTCAACACGGTTCGGCGGCATGGCGCGCTGTCGCGCACTCAGCTCACTGAGATTTCGCGACTGAGTGTCGGCGCGGTATCCCAGATCACGCAAGAGCTGATTCGGGAAGCCTGGCTGTTGGAGGGTGGGGAAGGGGACTACACCGGTGGGCGACGGCAGACACTGCTGCGTCTCAACCCAGACGCGGGCTGCGCCATCGGCTTGAAGCTGATGGAACATCGCATCGTATGTGCCTTGACGGATCTTGAATCGAAGGTGCTGCGGTACCAAGACCTGCCGATGCCTGACGACCATGATCCGGTCACGATTGTCACGGCATTGACTGAGGCGGTAGAGACGACAGTAAGCGCATCGGGAGTGGATCGACGGAAGCTGCTCGGCGTAGGCGTAGGCGTCGCCGGCGTGACTTACCCGCAAACGGGTGTCGTCCATTACTCGCCATATCTCGGATGGCGCGATCTGCCGCTCGCCGAACTGATGCGCGTGCGCCTGCATCTCCCAGTGTATATCGAAAATGACGTGAACACCCTCACCTTGAGCGAACAGCTTTTCGGGGCAGGGCGGCATATCGAGAATTTTGTGGTCGTGACCATTGGGCGCGGCATTGGCATGGGGATGGTGCTCAAACACCAATTGTATCAGGGTGCGAAGGGCGGGATGGGCGAGCTGGGGCATATCACATTTGATGCGGCTGGCCCGATGTGTTCGTGCGGAAAGCGCGGCTGTCTGGAGGCGTTCGCCGCCGATCCGGCAGTGATAGCGTATGTGCGGCACTCGCGTTCGGCGCAAGACGCGCCGCGCACACTGGAAGACGTCATCGCGTTAGCCGATGGGGGCGATGCATTGGCTCGAGCGGCTCTGAGGCGTTCTGGCGAAATTCTGGGGATTGGCATCTCGACGATTGTCAACCTGCTGTGCCCGTCGCTGATCATTGTGAGCGGGGAAGGGGTGATTGCAGGTGATTACCGGATCGCGCCAATGCTCGATGCCCTGCAGGCGCACACTTTTAACGGGTTGATGGATGACGTACAGGTGATTGTCGAGGCGACAGATGACCACGCATGGGCCCGAGGATCGGCGAGTCTTGTGATGGGAAAACTGTTCGAGTCACCGCTTATAGAAGCCGGGATCGCGGTATAGTTCTTCATTTGACTGAGTTTTTTCACTGGGTGAATTAAGTATGATGGCGTGGCAGACAGGTTGGCATAAATGGAAATGGGTGGCGTTTTTTCTCGCGCCCAGCCTGATCGGACTATCGATCTTCATTGTGCTGCCGATTCTCACTTCGTTCACGCTGGCGTTTCAGGATTGGAACCTGCTGTCCCCACCCGAATGGATTGGTCTAGCGAACTTTCAAGAGATGTTCGCCGATGACGCGTTCTGGGGTGCACTGCGGTACACGCTGCAGTTCATCGCCTTCTACATCCCGACGGTGTTTGCACTGGCGCTGGGGCTGGCCGTGCTGCTGAATCAGAAGCTGCGCGGCGTACTGGTCGTACGCACGGCCACGTTTTTGCCAGTGGTCGCGTCGTGGGTGGTTGTGTCGCTGATCTGGAAGTGGATTTTTAACCCGCAGTATGGACTTATCAATCCGGCACTCGCAGCTTTGGGTGTGCAAGCACCGGCGTGGTTGTTCGATCCCAGTTCGGCGCTAATCGCTATCGTGATCACGAGTGTCTGGAAAGACCTCGGCTACATTGCCGTGATGTATCTTGGCGGCCTGCAGGCAATCAATGACACGCTGTACGAGGCCGCCCACATCGATGGGGCGAACGGTCGGCAGCAGTTCTTCCGGATCACGCTGCCGCTGCTCACGCCAACCATGTTTTTTGTGCTGATTATCCTCCTCATCAACTCGTTTCAGGTGTTCGATCAGGTGTGGCTGATGCCGATGCGCGACAGCGCGGCTGATCGACAGGTGGAAGTGCTGGTGACAGAAGTCGTCAAGAACGCGTTCAGCTATAACCGGATGGGGTATGCGTCGGCCATGTCGTGGGTGCTGTTCGCACTGATTTTCCTGATCACGTTCGTGCAACTGCGACTGCAAAAACGGTGGGTGTACTATGAATCCGAGTAAAACGCTGCCCATCACAGCGGATGCGAACGTGAAGCCCAAGTCGGTTGCGCGGATTTCGCTGCGCCGCGGGCTGCTCTATGCGGTGATGGTCGGATTGGTGCTGCTGATGGTCACGCCGTTCGCGTGGATGCTGAGTACGTCGCTCAAAGCGCAGCAGTACATTCTGGAGACGCCGCCGCGCCTGTTCCCCTCACCGATCACCTTGGAGAGTTATACCGGACTCGCGGAACGGATCGACCTTGCGCGGGTGGTCTTCAACAGTGCATTTGTAGCGGCTGCGACCACCGTCGGGCAGATCGTCATTTCGGCGATGGCCGCTTATGCTTTCGCGCGGCTGCAATGGCGCGGGCGCAACATCGTGTTCATGCTGTACCTCGCCACCATGATGGTGCCGTCCGTGGTGATGGTGATTCCGCAGTTCATCTTGATCCGGCAGTTGGGGTGGGTGAATACCTACGCCGCGCTGATCGTGCCGAGTCTGTTCAATGCCTTTGGAACATTTCTGCTGCGCCAATCCTTCCTCGGACTGCCGAAGGATTTTGAAGAAGCGGCGTTCGTCGATGGCGCGAATCCATTCACGATCTTCTGGCGGATTATGCTGCCGCTCAATTTACCGGCAATTGCGACGCTGGTCGTATTGAGCTTCATGGGGTCGTGGAACAGCTACTTGTTCCCGCTGTTCGTGGCACGCAAAGAAGAAGTGATTACGCTGCCCGTCGCGCTGGGTGTGCTGCAAGCTGGCCCGCGCGCGCTAACGGAGTGGAATCTGGTGATGGCGGGCGCGGTGATTACCGTGCTGCCCATCCTCATCGTCTACCTGTTCGCACAGAAGTGGTTCATTCAAGGGATTGTGTCGAGCGGGATTAAAGGTTAGGTGGCATTCGCAACAGCGATTGTTGCGTGTATATAGCAAAAGGGGATTTAGAAGCTATGCTGCGTAAACTGTTTTTGATCGGTCTGCTGGTGCTGGCGATCGGGATTGTCCCGGTGCTGGCGCAGGACACCACCATCCGGTATTTCACGTTCTCCGCCGCTCCGGATCATCTCGAAGATCTGGACACCATCATCGCCGCGTTTGAAGAAGCCAATCCGGGCATCACTGTGGAAGTCGAAACTGCGCCGTTCG
>JAFLCH010000269.1 GCA_017303775.1 Anaerolineae bacterium
TCACCTGATAATTCACCTCGCTCAACACATCCTGCATCAATTGCAGCGCGCTGGGGTCATCATCCACCAGCAGGATGATCGGCTGGTCATTCTCATACGCCTCGACATTACTCACCTCGAACGTGGCCTCCTCGCGGATCGGCAAAATCACCGTGAACGTGCTCCCCTCGTCCACGGTGCTGTCCACCCAGATATTCCCTTGGTGGATTCGCGCCAACTGCCGCGTGATCGCCAGCCCCAGCCCCGATCCTTCGTACTTCCGCACGCTCGAACTGTCCACCTGCCGGAACGCGTCAAATATATACGTCTGGTCATCCGGCGCGATCCCGATGCCCGTGTCCGAAACCGACAGCATCAGCCATTTCCCGTCCGCCACCTTCAACGACTCCGGCGGCGTCCGCCCGTTCGAGCTTTGCCCGCCCTCAATCGTCGTCGTCAGCACCTCAATCGTGATGCTCCCCTCCGCCGTGAACTTGATCGCGTTGTCCAGCAGGTTAGTCACAATCTGCCGGATGCGCTGCGAATCCGCCTCAATGCGCGGCAGATCAGGTTGCAGCCGCACATTCAGCTTCAACCCCTTGTTCTCCACCTGCGGCGTGATGTCCGCGATCGCGTCATACACCACATCCTCAATCGCCAGCGGAATCAGCGCGAGGTTCATCTGCCCCGCCTCAATCCGCGACAAATCCAGCACCCCGTTGATCATCTCCAACAGATGCTTACCGCCGCTCACCACCCGCGCCACACGGTCATACTGCCGCGTGTTCAACTCGCCGTACACTTGGCTCAACAGCAGCTCGCTGTACCCGATGATCGCGTTCAGCGGCGTCCGCAGCTCATGGCTCATATTCGCCAGAAACTCGCTTTTCAGCCGGTTTGCCTCCAGCGTCTGCTCGTACAGCCGCGCGTTCTCAATCGCAATCGCCGCCTGCCGTGCCAGCGCGAACGCCGTATTCGCGTGTTCTTCCGTATAAAATCCCGGCTCGAACTTCTCCAAGATGATCAGCCCGCTCACCCGTCCTTGGCTCACCAGCGGCACACCCAACCACGCCCGCCCCGGCGGATTCTCCGGTCGGAACGTCCGCGTCGAAATCAACTGCATATCCGGCACAATCAACGGCTGGTGCGACTCGAACACATTCCGGCTGGGGCTGTTCTCCACCAGCGTGAATTCCTGCCGCACCGCCAGCATCTGATACCCCTCGCTCGCCGAAACCACCATCCGGTACGGGTCAATCCCCCCCATCGGCAGCATAATGCTCGCGCGGTCAAATCCTACCACCCGCCGCAGTTGCTCAATGATCCGGTCGAGCACCGCGTTCGGGTCAAGCGTCGAACTCACCACCTGCCCGATTTCCATCAAGATACTCGCGATCCGCCGCCGGTCTTGCTCCGCCTGTAGCAGTCGGTGGTTCTCAATCGTCTGCCCGATTTGCAGCGCCACCAGCAGGAACAACGCCAGATCAGCGTCCATAAAATGAGTCGGTAGTTCGTTCTGAATGCTCAACAAACCGATCACCGCGTTATTCCGGTCTCGCAGCGGCACACCAACCCACGACCGCGCCCCATACCCCGGTTCAGAGTCGGTGAGTTCCGTGTTATAAGCCGCCAGCCGTTCATGCTCCGCCAGCAAATCACGGAAGTACAGCATACTCCCTTGTGTGATCACCGCCTTGCTCAATCCCTGTAGCCGCATCGGCTCGTACACCACCGGAATCCCCTCTTCCGAGGCCACCGGAAAACTCAACATCCCGCTGCTAGGGTGGTACAGCGCCAGAAAATACGACGTCGTATCAAATAACTGGCTCAGGTTATCATGTACCGTGTCCCAGATTTCTTCCGTCACACCCTTCCGCGCCAGCAGCCAGCTAAACGCCCCCAGATCATCCACCAGCCGGTTCCAACCGGCGCTCGTCTGTAAGTGATGCAGCCGTCCCGCCAGCGCCCCCGCCAGTCCGGCCAGCGCCGCGCAGTTCAGCGCCACATCCCGCGCCCCGCCGCGCAAATCAACCCATATCATCCCCCGCGCCGACTGCTCATCCCGCAGCGGAATCAACAGCGCCGGTCCGGCGAGTCCGCTCCCGTTCAAACGCTCCCCCGCCGCCAGTTCGTGCGTCCGCCCCCACTGCTGCCATGCCAGCCATGCGTCAGGCGACTTCAACCATCTCTCCAATTCAGGGTCGGCTGGGTATCCCGGTGTGGGGTAGATCTGTCCTTCCGCCGTCTGCAAGTTCACCACGGCGATCATCCCCGGCAGTCCAACCGCTGCCATCCACTCCGTCACATACCCCACCGCTTCCGCTGCATTCCCGGCGCGGTTCACTTGGCTCGTAAGCTGATACACATGTTCAAAAGGTGCGTTCATGGGATTCAGTGTCGTCCCTATGCCTCAAATAACTTCCCCTCAGATTATGACACAAAACACCGCTGCAATCCTAGCCCGCTCAATCACTTTCCTTTCGAAAGTTATTAAATTTTTACGCTTTTCACAATTTGCTGTAATACGCCTTGCAACTTTCACCCCCGCGCCTGCGTATACTTCAGTAGTTTTAGACGATAGACCAAATGGAGTAACCAGTACCATGTTAACCAAAGAACGTGCAGACCAGATCGCCGGCGGCGTCTTCCTCGTTGGCCTCGGCCTGCTCTTTACCAATGTTTTACCCTTCTGGCCCGGCATCCTGTTTGTCATCGGTGCCTCCACCATCGCCCGTGGTGTCGCGCAAGGGCAAACATGGTACACCGTCCCCGGTGGCCTCGGCATCATTGCCATCGGCTTAGTCTTTATGCTCGGCTTCAACCTGCCGCTCATCCTCATCCTCATCGGTGTCGCCATGCTCTTCGGCTTCTCCGCCAAAGAACACTGGTGGACAGGTTGCGACGATGATGATGAAGAAGCGCCCGCCAAGCGGAAGAATAGAGAAAAACGCAAACATGACGATGTGGAAGAGTCAGGCGTCTTTCTCGCCTGATCCCATCGCCGGATAAATGGGGGTTCATCATGTTCAAATCACTGGAGCCGGATCGCGCCGCAGGGGGAGTCTTCCTCATCGCGCTCGGCATCATCGCCGTCTTGGGTTATTGGTGGCCCGGCATCCTCTTCGCTGCCGCCGCTGCCATGATCACGCGCGGCGCGGTCACCAATCAGCGCTGGCAGAATCTCACCGGCGCGCTCGTCGTCATCGCCATCGGCCTGTTCTTCGCGCTGGAGGATCTCATCCCCAACATTCACAGCCTCTGGCCCTTGGCGCTCATCGTCTTGGGTGTCTTTCTCCTCTTCAGTCCCGGCCTCATCCGCCGCGACCATTCCCGCTGACCCCCATCCTACGCATCCGACCTTACCCCGCGCCGCAGACACCACCCGTGTCCGCCAAACGAGGGTAAGGTCACGCCATCATCACCCCACTTTTGCCCACAAACCATTTTCTAACCATCCCCCAACCGTCTTAACAATCGTTGAGGGGGAAAAGGTTGGTGCGGATGGCGGGAAAAAGTTACCAAATGTTCTTCCAAATGGTCACCCTAACGCCCCTCTTTTCGGTTACACTGTAATCAGCGTCTCCACCTGTCTTTTTACCTCCCCTGATGCTTCGGCGTGCAGCGCCTTGTGCTGCTGCCGGGTGGCACGAAGTGCCGGAGGGGGTGCATGACGCTGCGCACCTTAACAACCGCATACCTGCCCACCGGCGACCACATCGGCACACTCTCCCCATCATGCCCCCGTGTGGCGGCTGTGGCGGCCTTGTCAACGCCATCTGTCTTTTGCCTCCCCTGATGCTTCGGGGGAGGTTAGGTGGGGGTGCCGCATTTCACCGCCACGCCGCCGCCGCCGCCAACCCCTCCAAGTCGGGCATCCCGTCTTTGCCCCTCGCCTTGGCGTGCAGCGCCTTGTGCGCTGTGAGCGAAGCGAATGCACGGGAGCGTAGCCTGCGAGTGGTAACGAGCGTGGGGGTGAGGTTCTTCTGCGCCGCCGCCAACCCCTCCGGCAAGGGTCTGGTCTCCACGTCAGTAGGCATTTCCCACTTGTAACTGATCACTTGTAACTTGTCACTATAATGCCAATGTCACTGCCGCCAATGCCGCCAACCCCTCCATCTCCCCCTCACCAAACGGCAGAAGCAGCCTTTAAGGACGAAGTTCCGGGCATGTCTGCGCCAGTCTCGCCCGTTCCCGCCGTGTTTATTGTCGGCGACGACGACGACGACGCCGACAAACGCACCCCCCGGCGGCAATCTCGGCTTCTTCCCGCCGCATTTCACCGCCACGCCGCCGCCGCTGCCGCCGCCAAACCCATTTTTTCACTATAATGGGTGCAACGACCGATCAAGCAACATGGGAGGACACGATGCCAAAAGCGCTGTTTTTCAATGTGCCGGCGCATGGACATGTCAATCCATCGCTGCCCTTGGTGACCGAACTCGTTCGCCGGGGTCACCAGATCACCTACTTCGCCACCGAACACTTTCGGGCGCGGGTGGAAGCCACCGGCGCGCATTTTCAGCCCTATGCCACCATCCACGACGACTATTTTCCCAGCCGGCGCTTACACGGTGGCGTCCTTCAGCGGGTCGCCTATGAACTCATGCGCACCACCGCCGACATCCTCCCCGATCTGCTGGAGCAAGCCCGCGCCGCCCAGCCGGACTACATCCTCTATGATGGCATGTGTCCATGGGGTTACGCCGTCGCTCAGGCCTTGCGCCTGCCTGCCGTCGTCTCCCTCTCCCTCATGCCCCTCAATTCGCCCCCCCTCCGCAACATGATGACCATGCTGCCCATCCTGCTCCCCGCCATCCTCCGCGACTTCAGCAAAGGCTTGCAGGCCAACAAGCACTCACAGGCGCTCGGCAAGCAGTACAACTTCCCCCCCCTCAGCCCCACCGTCATGCTCAGCGCCCCCGGCGACCTCGCCATCAGCTACACCTCGTACTACTTCCAACCCTTTGCCGATACCGTCTCCAAAACCGTCCGCTTCGTCGGGCGCACAGTCCACGACGTTCAGGCTCCCGCCGACTTTTCGCTCGACGCCGCCAGAGGCCGCCCCGTGATCTATGTCTCGCTGGGCACGATGAATAATGTGGATACGGAATTCTTTGAAACGTGCATCCGCGCCTTCAAGGGCAGCGATGCCTACGTGGTCATCAGCACCGGCAACGGCGTCCGCCCCGATTCCTTCGGCGCGCTCCCCGAAAATGTTGCCGTTCACGCGTGGGTGCCGCAGGCTTATTTGCTCGAACGTGCCGCCCTTTTCATCACCCACGCCGGCCTCAACAGCGTCCATGATGGCCTCTACTTCGGCGTCCCGCTGCTGCTCATCCCACAGCAGGCCGAACAAACCATCAACGCCCGCCGCGTCGTTGAACTGGGCGCGGGTCTAATGCTCAAAAAGGATCAGGTGCGTGTCGAAACCATCCGTACCAGCGTCGCCCAACTCTTGCACGACCGCCGCTTCCGCCAAGAAGCCCACCGCATCGGTGAATCCTTCCGCAACGCCGGGGGCATGCAGCGTGCGGTTGATGAAATCGAAAATCTGCTCCGGCAGCGTGGTTTCACTGCCGTCTAACCATCCGCCTTGGACGACGGATCGTTCTCGATAAAGTCCTTCAGCCGTTGCAGCCGCTCCGCCCACAGGTTGTTGAGCGCCGCGATCCAATCATTCACCTCGTTCAGCGGCTGCGGCGTGAAGGTATACCGTTTCTCGCGGCCAGCGCTCTGTGCCTGCACCAGTCCCGCCTGCGCCAGCAGATCCAGATGCTTCATGATCCCCTGCCGCGTGATCGGGTACTCTTTCGCCAACTG
>JAFLCH010000027.1 GCA_017303775.1 Anaerolineae bacterium
CTGCCCTCCCATCCCCATCATCGCCCCTCCCCTTCCCTGCCCGCTGCCGCCCCCGTCCATTACACCCTTCACGGGCGCACCTTCCGCTGCTCCCCCGGCAGCTTCTTTCAAGTCAATCTGCCGCAGGCCGCCGCCCTCGTACAGTTAGCCCTCGACCGTCTCGCCCTCACCCCCACACAGCGCGTGCTCGATCTCTATGCCGGAGTCGGCCTCTTCACCGCCTTCATCGCCCCCCGCGTCCAGCACGTCGATGCGGTTGAACTTTTCGCCCCTGCCGTCGCCGACGCCCGTCACAATCTATTTGACTATGCGAATATCACCTTTCACATCGGCAAGATCGAGTCCATCCTCCCCCGCCTCGCCCATCCCATCGACTCCGCCCTCGTTGATCCGCCCCGCGCCGGCATGGATGCCCCCGCCCTCAACGCCCTCATTCACCTCAACCCGCGTCAAATCGTGTATGTCTCCTGCGATCCCGCCACCCTCGCCCGTGATGCCCGCCGCCTGCGCCAAGCCGGTTACCAGCTCCGCGACGTTCAGCCCGTTGATATGTTCCCGCAGACCTATCACATCGAATCCGTCGCCCATTTCCTTCGCCCGCAAGGTTAGAATTTCCAAACCACACAAACCATTCTCAAACTGTTCACCAACCGTCTTAACAATCCGCTTCCCTCAAAATGGTTAGAGACTCAAGCCCAAAAGAGTTACCAAATGTTCTTCCAAATGGTCACCCTAACGCCCCCCAACTCTGCTACACTGTTCATAGCGTCCGTTCCATCAGCCGACGCCGCGCAGCTTAACAACCGCATATCCCGTACCCGCCCATCGTGGCATCTGTGGCGGCCTTGTCTACGTCAATCTCCCTCATTCCCGCCGCATTTCACCGCCACGCCGCCGCCGCCGCCGCCAACCCCTCCGGCAAGGGTCTGGAATCCACTTCAGTAGGCCTATCGCTCTTATAACTGCCTACTGATAACTGGTAACTCGAATTTGGCACTCTACTGCCAATGCCACTGCCGCCATTGCCGCCAACCCTGCCACCTCCCCCTCACCAGATGGCCGAAACCGCTGCCACAAAGCACTGATCCGATGAAAAATGAGCTTGTCTGCGCCGCTCTCCCTCATTCCCGCCGCAATCTTTGTCGGTGACGACGACGACGACGACGACAAACACCCCCCTCAGCGGCAGTATCGGCTTCTTTCCGCCGCATTTCACCACCACGCCGCCGCCGCTGCTGCTGCAAAAAACAGAATCAAAAACCCCCGCTCCATCGAGCAGGGGTCTCCATCACAATCACGAAGCCGTCGGAGCCGTCGCGCTTACGCCACCAGTTCCTCAGCCACCGCTTCACATTCCAGCTTGATCACCGCCGGAATCGGGAAGCCGTTGAACGCCACCGCGTATTCATTCGTGTACGCGCCTGCGTCGAGGAACATGATCCGGTCACCAATGTGCGTCTCCGGCATCTCGAAGTCCCGCGCCACCACGTCACAGCTGTCGCAGCTCGGCCCCGCCAGCGTATACCGCATCATCGGGCGTCCCGCTGCATCGTCCGTCATCAACGCTGCCACCGGTGGGAAACCTTCAAACGTCTCCATCATCCCGTTGAACACACCGGCGTCCAGATACAGCCACGTCGCGTCGCCGCGCTTGGCCTTCCCGACCACCTCCACCAGCAGCCGTCCGCTCTCGCCCACCAGCCCGCGTCCCGGTTCCAGAACCAGCATCCGCACATAGCTGGGGATGAACCCGCGCACAGCGTCCATCACCGCTTCGCCAATCGCCTCAATCGTCGGGATGTTCGCGTCATGATAGTGCCCCGCCGGGAACCCGCCCCCGATGTCGAGGAAAGACATCTCGTGGCCGCGCGCTTCCGCCTCGCTCCAGATGTCTCCGCACGCCCGGATCGCGTTCACCCAGTTCTGCACCTTCAAACACTGCGAACCCACATGGAACGACAGCCCGATCGGTGTCAGCCCGTAGTCCCGTGCCATATCGAACAACTGCAATGCCTCGTCGCCGCTCACGCCGAACTTTCCGGCCAGCGGCAGCACACTACCCTGATTATCGACGGCCAGCCGCACGTACACCCGCATACCGGGTGCATACCGCGCCACCTTCTCGACTTCATACGTCGAGTCCACGACAACCGCGTAAACGCCCGCTTCATACATCCGCTGGAGAAAGATCGGATTCTTAATCGGGTTGCTGCAAATGATCTGCTCGCCTGTTGCCCCGGCCCGCAGCGAAAGCTCAAGCTCGGCCAACGAAGCGATTTCCAGCCCGCCGCCCTTTTCCACCACCAACCGGATGATGTCCGGGTTCGCGTTGGCTTTGACGGCGTAGAACACCAGCCCGTTCGGGAAGGCGTCCGTAAATCGGTCATAGGTATGACTAATGTTCTCAAAATCAAGTACAAGTGCGGGGGTAACTGTGTTGGGGTCGCGTAAAACGGTGTCCATGCGGACAGTGTTCATCGGCTTCTACGGGTCTCCTATCATGTGGCTAACTTGGATACAAGATAAAGGAGCGGCTCGTAGGCCACCCCTTTTACTACTTTGATTCTATAACCAAACGCCCCAGAATCAATAGATAATCTGCAAGAGTTTGTTAAGAATTCGCTAATTTCTGGCCATCATCACTTGTGACCCCGAAACGTACAATCATCCTATCACATCCGCCGCGTACAGTACCCCCACAAATGGGGCTATTCAATCCCCCTGCCGCTTCCCACGAAAAAAGCTGAGGGGATCGCCCTCAGCTTTTTACATCTAACCCATACGCAGCCTATTCTTCCAGCGTGCTCGTATCGCCTTCCGGCAGTCCCATCGCCCGTGCCTTCAACACCCGCCGCATAATCTTGCCCGAACGGGTCTTCGGCAGCACGCTCACGAACTCGATCTTGCTCGGTTGCGCAATCGGCCCGATCTCGTTCTTGATATGCTCCTTCAGCTTATCAACCAGATCATCGTTACCTTGGAACCCGCTTCGCAGCAGGCAGTACGCGTAAATGATATTCCCGCGCACCTCGTCCGGCACACCGATCACCGCTGCCTCCGCCACTGCCGGGTGGCTCACCAGCCCCGACTCGATCTCCGCCGTCCCCAGCCGGTAACCGCTCACCTTGATCACGTCGTCGATGCGCCCGATCACCCAGAAGAAGCCGTCCTCGTCCTTACGCGCCGAGTCCCCTGCCAGATACCATCCCTGCTCAGGATACGCGCTGAAATACGTTTTCACCATCCGGTCAGGGTCGCCGTACACCGTCCGCAGCATCCCCGGCCACGGATTCTTGATGACCAGCTTGCCTTCCACGCCCGGCGGGCATGAATTCCCTTCTTCATCCACCACATCCGCGTCAATACCGGGGAACGGTTTCGTGCAGCTTCCCGGCTTCAGCGCCATCGACGGCACCGGCGTAATCATGAACCCGCTGCACTCCGTCATCCACCATGTATCCATAATCGGGCAGCGTCCCCCGCCGATCACGTTGTAATACCACTTCCACGCCTCCGGGTTAATCGGCTCTCCCACCGACCCCAGCAGGCGCAAACTGCTCAAATTGTGTCGCTTCGGCCACGCATCCCCGAACCGCATCAACCCGCGAATGGCGGTCGGCGCGGTGTACAGGATCGAAATGCCATATTCCTCAACAATCTTCCACCAGCGGTTCGGGTACGGGAAGTTCGGCGCACCTTCGTAGATCACCTCGGTCGCCCCCAGAATCAGCGGCGCGTACACAATGTAACTGTGCCCCGTAATCCATCCCGGATCAGCCGCGCACCAGAACCGGTCATCGTCCCGTATATCAAACACCCATTCCAGCGTGGTCGAAGTATAAACCTGATACCCGCCGTGAGTATGCAAAATACCCTTCGGCTTGCCGGTCGTCCCGCTGGTGTACAGAATGAACAACGGGTCTTCCGCGTCCATCACTTCCGTCTCACAAATCGGGCTGGCGATGGGCAGCGCCATCAAGTCGTGGTACCAGAAGTCGCGCCCCGCCTGCATCGGTACTTCCTGCCCCGTGCGTTGAACCACGATCACATGCTCCACCACCGGCGAACGATGCACCGCCTGATCAGCGATCTTCTTCAGCTCAACAATGTTCCCGCGCAGCCACGCGCCATCACAGGTCACCAGCACCCGGCTCTGCGCGTCCTCGATCCGGTCAGCCAGCGCGTTCTCGCTGAACCCTCCGTAAACCACGCTGTGCACGGCTCCGATCTTAGCCGTCGCCAGCATCGCGATCACCAGTTCAGGGATGCGTCCCATATAAATCGTGACGCGATCCCCTTTCTTCACCCCCATACTGCGCAGCACGTTCGCGAACTTATTCACTTCCTGCCACAACCGCCAGTACGAAAGCGTCTGCTTATCCCCCTTCTCGCCCTCAAAAATGATCGCCAGCTTATTCTTGCGCCATGTTTTGATGTGCCGGTCGAGTGCGTTCAAAGCAATGTTGGTCTTGCCACCCACAAACCACTTGTAGAAAGGCGCATTACTCGAATCGAGCACCTTCTCCCATTTCTGGTACCAATCCAGCGTCTCGGCTCGCTTGGCCCAAAAACCCTCAACATCAGCCATCGCTTCCCGGTATACACTGTCGTAATCCTGCACAAATGCATTCTTGACAATCTCTTCCGAGGGGTAATACCATTCCCCAGTTGAGGGAACAAAAGCCTCATCTGTCATGAAAAACGCTCCTTCAGCAATAATGGTATATCTTTGAGAAGGCGTAATTATAAAGACGCCTTACGGAAACGCCAACGTCTGAGGTCTATCAAGAGGAACTAAATGGACTGCCGTCCGGGTTGTGGAGCCTGCTGCATCGCCCCCTCCATATCATCTCCTATCCCCGGCATGCCCGAAGGCAAACCGGCTGGCGTACGCTGTGTACAGCTAACCAGAGATAACCGCTGCCAGTTGTTTGGGTTGCCGGAACGCCCCGCCGTTTGCAGCAGCCTCCACCCTACTCCGGAAATGTGTGGGAGCACCGCCGCCGAAGCCCTCATCTACCTCACCGAGCTAGAAATCCGGACTCAACCGGACTAAACAGCTTATAAGCGTCGGGGTGGCGCGCTGCTCAACCGCTTGATCAGCGCCGGGTAAATAATATGCCGCTCAATAGGTGCATCAGGGTTATTGATGCGCTCCACCAGATACTCAATCCCCTGCTGTCCCAGCACATCAAACTCCTGCCGGACGGTCGTCAGAGGCGGCTCGTAGCAGGCAGCTTCCGGTACATCATCAAACCCCACCACCGAGACATCTTCCGGCACACGAATCCCTTCCATACGCAGTGCCCGCAGCGCCCCCAGTGCCATCTGGTCATTCGCCACCACCACCGCTGTAAAATCCCGCGTGATGCTCAACAACTTTTGCATCGCGCGGTATCCCCCTTGTGCCGTCCAATCCCCTTCTATGCTGTACCCCGGTTTATATCCTGCCGCCCGCATCGTCTGCTGCCAGCTTTCATGTCGTTCCAGCGCGTCATACCAGTTCAGCGGCCCGCTGATCTCGCAAATATGCTGATGCCCCAGTTCCAGCAAATGCTCAGTGATAATTCGGCTTCCCACAGCCTGTTCCACCGAAATCGACGGAATACGATCATCCTTCTCCCCATTGATCTGTACCGTAGGTACACCGCCGCTGATGTCAATCGCATCATCATATGCCACCCCCGGAACAGGCTTGATCATCAAAATCCCATCCACCTGCCAGTGCATGATGCTGGCGATTGCGTCCTGCACAGTCCCGCGTGAAATATCGCCGGCGATAGAAAGCACCAGATCATATCCCGCAGCCTTCGCCGCCCGTTCAATATGAATCACCATCTGCGCCGGGCCATAATAATCCATACCAAACGTGATCAATGCCAGCGTGTGCGAACGACGTGTGGCCAGACTACGTGCCGCTTTATTCGGATGGTAATCCAATTCAGCGATCAGGTCATGAATCCGCTGGCGGGTTTCCTCAGCGACATAAGGATGGTTGTTGATGACTCGCGAAACGGTCTGGTATGAAACTCCAGCCTGTTTAGCAATATCCCGCAAAGTAAGGCGACGCGTGCTCGACATAATTCACATCATTTCTGGAAAATACTGCCAGACAGCATACCATAGCTGTGAACGGTCACACAAATAGTTAGTCATTTGTCATCGAAAATGGGTGGCCTGCTTCGATATATCCAATTCGGATTATAATCAGTCCATACAAATGTTGGTTTCAGTCAACAATCATGCCAAGCCGTAAAATTCTCCACCTCGATTTGGATGCTTTTTTCTGTGCGGTCGAAGAGCAGATTGATTCATCTCTGCGCGGCCTACCTTTTGCGGTAGGAGGCCGCCCCGACCAACGTGGGGTTGTAGCATCCTGCTCTTATCCAGCGCGGCGTTTCGGGGTGCGTTCGGCAATGCCCATGTCACAGGCACTCCGCCTTTGCCCCCATCTGCTCATACGTCCCTCCAACTTCAAAGCCTATCGCGCAGCTTCCGAACAGGTGATGCAGCGCCTAAACAATCTCACCCCTTATGTTGAACAAATCTCAATTGATGAAGCCTTTCTGGATGTCACCCTTCTCCCCGATTCTGCCGATCGCATCGCTTATCGGTTACAGAAACAAATCAATGATGAATTAGGGCTGCCCTGTTCGTTGGGCGTAGCAGCCAATAAATTGGTCGCCAAAGTCGCCAACAACATCGGCAAGGATCGTGCAGGCAAAGATTCGCCCCCCAATGCCGTCACCATTATTCCACCGGGTGAAGAATCAGCTTTCCTCGCCCCCTTGCCCACCCGTGAGCTGTGGGGAGTAGGCCCCAAAACTGCCGAAGAACTCGCGCGAATGGGTATTCAAACCATCGGTGATATTGCACGCACGCCGGAAGGCCGCTTGGTGCAGCGTTTTGGCAAACAGGGTGAAGATATTTCACGGCGGGCACGCGGATTGGATGATCGCCCCGTGGAAAGTGAGAGCGAAACCAAATCCGTCAGTAAAGAGACAACCTTCGCCCGTGACCTGACCGATGGCGAGCAGCTCCGCCGCACCTTACGCTCCTTATCGGATAGTGTGGGGCGTCGTCTGCGGCAGGATGGATTGAGCGGAACCACGGTCAAAATTAAGCTGCGCTGGGCGGATTTCACAACCCTCACCCGGCAAACCACGCTCTCCCGTCCGACCAATCATGATAATGAAATTTACGAGACAGCCTTGGAACTCTTTAATAAATCATGGCCCAAAGGTCGTCCGGTACGCCTGCTGGGTGTAGGCGTCAGTGGCTTTGACGAGGAAACCTTTCAACCCGGCCTGTGGGATACCCCTGCCCCGTTGCAGGACAACCGGCTGGAATCGGTACTGGATCAACTGCGGAACCGCTTTGGGGAACACATCGTCCAACGCGGCAGTGCCATGCTCGGAGAGTCAACGGATGATGAATAACATTCCGTACTTTCATCCGATTTTTCGATGTACAGAAATCACCTTCAAGCGATAACCGCCCTGCTCCTAACAGTCATTGAACAGGCTGCGCTTTCGGAACACAGCCTGTTTCATTACTACCCTTTGATGCTCCCTGCCAGCAGCCCGCGAATGAAATAACGACCTAACAGGATATACACCAACAGCGTTGGCAGCGCGGTTAAGAACGCACCAGCCATCTGCACATTCCATTCCACAATCTGGCTCCCCGCCAAGTTTTGCAGCGCGACCGTAATCGGCTGCGAACCGGATGAGGTAATCGTCACACCGAACAGGAATTCATTCCAGATCTGTGTGAACTGCCAGATGATGACCACCACAAATCCCGGCAGCGAAATCGGCAGCACGATATACCGGTACAGCCCGAAGAAACCCGCACCGTCGATACTACCCGCTTCCAGCATTTCCGTCGGCACTTCCGCATAATAGTTGCGGAAGATCAGCGTCGTAATGGGCAAACCATAAATGACGTGAACAGTGATCAAACCCCAGATCGACCCGTACAATCCCAATGACTGCAAAAACTGCACCAGTGGAATCAAGATGGATTGATAGGGAATGAACATACCGAACAGCATCAGCGGAAACACCACATTTGCCCCCCGGAACTTCCACTTGGAGAGCACATAACCGTTCATCGACCCCAACACAGCCGAAATCACGGTTGCAGGAACGACCAGAAAGATACTATTCATGAAGTTCGGAGCGAGCCGTTCCAAAGCCCTGCCGAAGCTCTCGAAGTTGAGTTCGGATGGAAGCTGCCACATGGTCGCCAGACTGACATTGCCCAAGCTCTTAAAGCTGGTCACCAGCACCATATACACCGGGATCAGGAATATGACAGCCATTGTAATCAGGATGAGATAGATCACGACACGTACGGGTTTGACACGGGTCGTCTGTGGGCCATTCTTGAGAGCTGCGTTCATGATTGCCCATCCTCTCGCAGTTGAGTTGCTAGATACGGCACGATCACCACGGCGACCATGAGCAGCATGATAGTGGCAATAGCCGCGCCCTTCGCAAAATCGCTGGCGCGGAATGTTGTGAAGAACATATTGATACCGGGCATATCGATTTGCAGGTTATTGCCCCCACCCATCGTATACACCAGATCAAATATCTTCAACGAAATATGCCCCAGAATAATGATCGCGCTCAGGGTAATGGGTTGGAGCAGCGGGAAAATCACATAACGATACACGCCAACCTCGGTCGCCCCGTCCACCCGCGCCGCCTCACGCAAATCATCGCTCACCCCACGTAACCCAGCCAGATACATCGCCATGGTATAGCCAGACATTTGCCAACCTGCTGCGATCACCACGGCGATCAACGCTAGGTTAAACCCGTGCTTCTCCGGGAAGGCCAGACCTGTGAGGTTAGGCAGTCCGGCGAAGAAAGCATACGCCAGCCCCAACAACGACAAGGCTGCGATGACCGAAGCGGTCATGCTGCGAGTACGTGACCAGCGAAGCATCGCAAAAAAGAATACGATTCCGAGGCCGATCACAGCCAAAATTTGCGTCAGGTTTTGCCAGTCGAATTCCAGCCAGCGCTCTTGGCTAATGAACCACTGAAAGGTTCCGGCGGGCAGCCCGATGATAGTCGGCAGCGCATTCAAACCGCTGTTAGGGTTAAAAAGCCACTGCCACACAACCCCCGTTACCACAAACGACAGCGCCATCGGGAACAGAAAGATAGTACGGAAAATCGCCTCACCCTTAACTTTCTGATCCAGCAAAATGGCTAGCCCCATCCCCAGCGCGAGGCACACCACAATAAAAAGCAGCGTAAAAAAGATGGTGTTGACCATGTCGATGCGGAAACGGTTGCTTAATAGACCTGTGAACAACTCGATGTAATTCTTTAGCCCGACAAAATTCGCCGGCAAACCACTCAACTGCTGCACAGCATTCGAGTCGGTTAGCGAGGTGTAACCTGTCCAAAAGATAAACCCATAAACAAAAATCCCTAGCAAAATGAAAGATGGCAGCACTACAAAAATCGCCACCCACCAATCACCATTCAGGTATACGCCCCACGTCAGCACGCCAACGAACAAGAGACCGACGATCAAACGCGCACCCAGAAACGGTGCTCGAATGGGTGGTTCACCCGGCAGCGTGAGGAAAAACTGGCCGAGGAACTGCCAACCCAGCACCAGAATAACCAGCAGCACCAGCGCTGCGGCAAATTGTGGAATTCCCTGCACACGACGCCGCTTGAGTGTAACATCAGGCGGCTGCCCTACCCCCAGCGCGGCGGAAGGGGGTGAACCTATTTTATTCGTCATTGTAAAATCCCCCTTATCTTAAGCATTTTCAATAAACCTATTCCAATCTGTCGATAAACAAGTAAGGGCGCATGTGCTGCGCCCTTACCAATCAGATGAACCAACCGGGCGACAACTAGCCGCCGATACCTGTCTGGATGGCCAGAGCCGCAGCGGCTGCCGAGGCCGAAACGCCATCCTTGGTCGACTGGAAGCTGGCGATGATGTTCAAGAAACCATCGCTGAAGGCTGCCGGAGCAACCGCGCCATGAGCTTGGCTACCAACAATCGCGTTGGTCGTCCAGTCCTCGTAGGCATCTTGGAAGTAAGCGTTATAGAGAGCTGCATCACCGATCTGAGCGCTGGTGTTAGCAGGCAGCGAACCCTTGAGCGGGTTGAAGATGTCCTGTGCTTCCGCGGAACCGATGAAGCTCAGCCATGCACGGACATTATCCGGATGCGGTGCGCCCTTGGGCAGACCAAAGGTGTCTGAGAGCATCATGAATACGCCGTCTGTGCCGGGGCTGGCTGCCCAAGCGAAACCTGTGCCGGGCTCAAGCGCGTTGTCGACCAGATAGTAGCCGGCAGCCCAGTCACCCATCACGTTGAAAGCAGCCGCGCCGTCGATGACGAGCTTGCTAGCATCCTGCCAAGTCAGCGCATTGAGGTCGCTGTTGGCGCAGTCGAGGATCTTGCCGAAGGTGTCCCAAACGGCGTTCACTTCAGGGCTTGTCCAGCTTGTCTGACCATTCCACAGACCGTTGTAGCCATCCGCGCCCAAACCAGCCAAGGCAACGCTTTCCCACAGGTGAGCCTGAGTCCAGGTCTGGCCAACTGCGATGGGGGTTACATCCTTAGCGAGCAGCGCCGGGCAAGTGGTGTCAACAAATTCGTTCCAGTCAGCCGGAACCGTCACACCCCATTGTTCCAGATTACCGGGGACATACCACAGTACGTTGGAACGATGGATGTTCACCGGCACGGAATAGATGTTGCCTTCGGCATCGCTGATGAGGCTGAGCAGACCTTCGGGGTACTGTTCCAGCCAACCGTTGGCCTCGAAGAGGTCATTCAACGGTTCCATGCGGCCAGCCTTCACCCACAGGGTGTTCAGTTCAGCGCCAGCATGAACTTGGAAAGTGTCCGGCGGATCGCCACCGAGCATACGGGTAGTCAGAACGGCGCGTGCATTCACGCCCGAACCACCAGCCACAGCCGAGTTGATAATGTTGACGCCGGGATACATTTCAGTGAACTTGGCGATCAGCGCATCCAGACCAGCAGCCTCACCACCACCCGTCCACCACGAAAAAATTTCGAGATCGCCGGAGACATCCTGCGCGGTCGTCAACCCTGTTAAACTGAGGGCCATGACCAACGCAAGCACTACGACAACCAATTTACGTGTGTACTTCATAAAAAATCTCCTTAGAAAGGAACTTAAAACTACAACAGAAGATTTATAGGCCACAGTACAAAATGTTCTGTGGGCGAATACCTCTGTAATACCACTTGTGGATACTTCCTGCCAGCAAAGTCACTCAAGACTGTGCAATCTGCAACAATCGGTAGTGGTTTATCATGCGTTACGAGTGCCGAAATCATAGGTTTGACAGCCGAAACTCATACGGTGCTCACCGAGAGAAGATAGGCTATAGAAGCTCATATGACGGATTGATCAGGTATTTGGAGTGAAGAAAATCATGTCGCTGCCCGCTTTAGCCTACCAGACCCTCGCGCCGGGGCTAACGATTTGCCGACTCTTAAACGGATTGTGGCAGGTTTCAGGCGCCCATGGGCACATTGACCAAGCAAAAGCCATCGCCGAAATGCTGGACTACCATGATGCCGGATTCACGACATGGGATCTGGCCGATCACTATGGGCCAGCCGAAGACTTCATCGGGTTATTCCGGAAAAAATTAGCGCAAGAACGGGGAAATGAAGCGCTGCAACAAAGCCAAGCGTTCACCAAATGGGTGCCGCGCCCCGGACGTATGAGCCGCGAAGGGGTGGAACAGGCTATCCACACTTCGCTGAGGCGGATGGGCGTGGAGACGCTGGACCTGCTGCAATTTCACTGGTGGGATTACCGCGACATGAATTATCTGGACGCGCTGCGCCACCTGAGCGACTTGCAGCGTGCGGGGAAAATCCGCTACGTGGCGCTGACCAATTTTGATACGGAACGACTGAAGTTGATCAGCGAACACGGGCTGCGCATCGCCTCGAATCAGATACAGTTTTCGCTGGTGGACAGGCGACCGATGCAGCAGATGAGCGCGTTTTGCCTGACGCAAGGTATCCAACTGCTGACTTATGGAACCTACTGCGGCGGGCTGTTGAGCGAAGCATATGTGGGCGCGCCGGAACCGGATTACACGACGCTGAATACCGCCAGCCTGCGCAAATATAAGAATATGATCGATGCGTGGGGGGATTGGAGCCTGTTTCAAGAGCTGCTGCGGGTATGTCAACAGGTCGCGCGCAAGCATGGGGTGAGCCTCGCCAACGTCGCTGTGCGGTATGTGTTGGAGCAGCCCGCGGTAGGTGGGGTGATCGTAGGGGCGCGGCTGGGGGTGACACAGCACCGGACGGATAACGCGCGGGTGTTCACGTTCGCGCTGGATGCAGAAGATCGGACACTGCTGGAAGCAGCCAGCGGAGAGGGGCGCGACTTGATGCAGGTGATCGGGGACTGTGGTGATGAATACCGGCGACCGCGCTAGGTTTGGCGGGAATGGCGGGATTGGCGGAACAGCCGCCGGGATTGACGGCGGGAACAGGCGAAGACGGCGCGAAACTTTGTCATTTGTCGGCGGGTAGACGGGTGATTGGCGCTTTTGGCTGCGGGAAGCCCGCTGCTGGCAGCCGCCATGCCGCCATAAGCGGGAAGTAAGGGAACTGCCGCCGACAAATGGCAACAGCGCATCCGAACATGATGAGATTCGGTCATGAATGGGTGATGGATGCGAGCGGTGGTGGTCATCTGTAATTCCTTCGAGATCATACGATGAATGGGGAGCAAGGCTGCTCCCCCCGGACGATTGAAGCCTGAGCGGTTTAACTGGCCGGGAGGCGATCCTTGAGATAGGTCGTATCGACTCCTGACAGCGATCCCTGTGGAGCGCGGCGAGCTTGCAAGGTGCGCATGACACGCTGCAAGAAAGGCACGCGCGGTGAGACAGAACGAAGTTGGCGAGCGCGCCGGAAATTTTCGGCATCACGCAGCAATTCACGACGGCGTTCATTGACCAGTTCACGGGTATTATGGCTGAAGATCGTCATCATCCCTCTTTGTAAAAATCTCTACACCGAACGTTACTTTTACTATAAAACTGAAATAGGCTAAAATCAGACCTAATTCAAGAGTAATTCAGAAATTGCGTTCGCAATTTGAGCGGAGGGCAGACATGTATAATCCGACGACGCGGCTGCTGACGATCCTTGAACTGCTGCAAGCGCGGGGGGAAATTAGCGGGTCGGATATTGCGGAGCGGCTGGAAGTCGAACCGCGCAGCGTGCGCCGTTATATCACCATGCTGCGGGATATGGGAATCCCGGTGGAGGCAGAACGCGGGCGCTACGGGTCGTATCATCTGCGCCCCGGTTACCGGCTGCCGCCGCTGATGTTCAATGATGAGGAAATTCTGGCGGTGGTGCTGGGGCTGATGATGGCACGTAAGGCGGCAGTCGTCACCAGCAGCGGCAGCGAAAGCGCATCGGCCAAAATCGAGCGCGTGCTGCCGCTGGAACTCCGGCAGCGCGTGCGAGCGCTGCAAGATACGCTCACAATCAACCTAACCGAACAGGAATACGCGAATCCCGCCGAGTCGGAGGTAGTGGCGGCGGTGACTCTGGCGGCACATGAGCAGAAAGGACTGGCGATCCGGTACGAATCGTCACGATTGGAGACGACCGAGCGCGTGATCGACCCCTACGGGGTGATGTTCCATACAGGGACATGGTACACAGTGGGTTACTGTCATCTGCGCAAGGGGATGCGCGTCTTCCGGCTGGATCGCATCCGGAGCACACGGGCTACGCAGCAATTATTTGAACGTCCGGCTGATTTCAACGTAGCGGATTATATTCTGGATTCGATCGCGCGGATGCCGGATGGGCTGCTGATCGAAGTCATTTTGCACACCGGCATTGAACGCGCGCGACGGGTGATTCCAGCGGATATGGCGGTTCTGGAAACGCATGAGGACGGGGTGATGATGCGCTGCTACGCCAGCAATATGGATTGGATGGCGCGGTATATGCTGCGTTTCAGCTTCGGGTTCCGCATCGTGCAACCGGAAGCGCTGCGCGACCATGTGCGGATGCTGGCGAAGCGCTTCTTGAAGCTGGCAGAGGCGTGATGGTTCTTGCCGATCTGCGGTGAGCTGTTACAATCCCGCTTCGAATAAATACTCCCTTTATGAATTCACTATAGGAGCAGCGGCATGGAATATCGACGTTTAGGGAAATCCGGCCTCAAGGTGAGCGCCTTATCATTCGGGTCATGGGTGACGTTCGGCAATCAGGTTGATGTCGATAAAGCGGTGGGCTGCATGACAGCCGCTTATGACGCAGGGGTAAACTTCTTCGACAACGCAGAAGGTTACGCAGGCGGGCAATCCGAGATTGTGATGGGCGAAACGCTTAAACGGGTGGGCTGGCGGCGCGACAGTTATGTCGTTTCCAGCAAGGTGTTCTTCGGCTCGCAAAGCAACCCGACGCCTACCCAGCGCGGGCTGAGCCGGAAGCATGTGGTGGAAGCCTGTCATCAAGCATTGGAACGGCTGCAACTGGATTACCTCGATTTGTACTTCTGTCACCGGCCAGACCCGGAAACCCCGATTGAAGAAACGGTACGCGCCATGACCGAGCTAATTTTGCGAGGGGATGTGCTGTACTGGGGAACGTCGGAATGGTCGGCGCAGGAAATTATGGAAGCGTACAGCGTGGCGCGCGAACATCATCTGATTCCACCGACGATGGAGCAACCGCAGTATCACCTGTTCCACCGTAAGCGGGTGGAGGACGAATACAGCCGCTTGTATGAGGGAATCGGAATGGGGACGACGATCTGGTCGCCACTGGCTTCCGGACTGCTCAGCGGCAAGTACAACAACGGCATCCCGCAGGATTCACGGTTGATGCTGCCGGGTTACGAGTGGCTGAAGCAGATGATGGAAAGCGAGACATGGCAGAAGCGGCTGGTGGCCGTGCGGGAATTGGCAACGGTGGCAGATGAGATCGGGACTACCCTGCCCCGGTTGGCGATTGCGTGGTGCTTGAAGAACCCGCACGTGAGCACGGTGATCACTGGCGCATCGCGCAGCGAACAGGTGGTGGAGAATATGGCGGCGATGGATGTCGTGCCGCTGCTGACGGATGATGTGATGGCGAAAATTGACAGCGTCGTCAGCACTGCGCCGATTTCATAGGCTAAGCCGGCTGACGAAAGATGTCTTTGAGGGGAAGGCGAAAACCGGGCAGCACCGGATCGCCTTCCAAGACATCGTTGATGCCTAAAACGCGAGCAGGTTTACCCGTCACGAATATCGCGATTTGCTGTTCAACAGGATTCACGCGCCAGACCACTGTTCCAACCGCCAGATAGTTGGCGATTTTAACAGCCATGTCGGTATCGGTATTCCCCGGTGAGAGCACTTCGACCGCCAAATCGGGCGGGTTGGGGTTGTAACCGTTCTGAGATTGCAACCGCGGCTGACGGGCATAGCTGATGAAGGCTACATCGGGGATGTAACGTTCATCCCCGATGACATAACCGCCATCCGCGCCGGTGACATGCCCCAGATTATGTTGAAGCACATGGACATTCAAAAATGTTAGAATAAGTCCAGCATACTTTGACGATTCAGGATTAGAAACCACGTCAACAATCTCCCCGGCAATCAGTTCCAACAGGCGGTCGCGGTTTTCTGGCAGCAGCGCGTACTGATCGAAGGCTGCGGCAGTCCAGAGGCGATCGTGTGTGATCATAATGAATCGTACCCATCTACTCGGCGATACAGTCTGTGCTCATGATAGCACAAATCGGGTTAGCCCAGCCCGATCTGACGGGCGCACTGCTGATAAATGTCGATGATACGGTTGGTCGCTGCTTCGGTCAGGGATGGCGGCACCGGTATGAGACAGCTCCGTTCGATGAGGTCGTCCATCTGTGGCAGCGCACCCTTGTGATAGCTGATTTCGGTATGGAAGCTGTTGAGCGGGTCGCTCCATGGGCGTCCGGCGGAATTGATGCCGCGTTTTTCCACAAGGCTGACATTGTTGTAGTAGATATGGAGTCCCCAGTCGGTCATGCGGATGTTACCGACGCCCATCGGCCCCGGCTTCACACCGGCGGCACGGGTACGCTCTACGATTTCAGCGCAAATTTCACCCGTCGGCCATGTGAAGATGACGAACGGGCCGCTGTCACCGGCAGGGTCGATGACACGGCGGGGTTTGACACCGGGGATCTGACCGATGCCGGCGTATAACTGCTGGTTACGAGCGCGCATGGTGGCGGTAATGAGGTCGAGCTTTTGCGCCTGCGCATGGAGGACTGCCGCCGAAATTTCGCTCATGCGGAGTCCCTGCCCCCACGTTTGGACGGCACCATCCGGCTCCAAACGTCCGGCAGCGTTGCGGGCATAACCGAGGTCATGATAGGCCCACGCTTTCTTGCCTAGCAGATCATCATCACTGACGACCATGCCACCTTCTCCGGCGGTCATGTTTTTGTTGTACTGGAAGCTGAAGATGCCGATGTCGCCGAAGCTGCCGAGGGGTTTACCATGGAAGCGTGCGCCGTTGGCCTGCGCAACGTCTTCGATGAGCAAAACGTTGTGGCGCTTACAAATGGCCGCGATGCGTTCGACATCTCCGCAAGCGCCGCTCATATGGACGAGCAGGACGGCCTTGGTGCGCGGGCTGATCTTGCGCTCCAGATCGTCCGGGTCCATGGTGAAGGTATCATTGATTTCGACAAGGCGCGGGATTGCTCCGGCACGGATGACCGACGAGATGCAGGCAACCCACATATACCCCGGCACAAGGACTTCATCCCCCGGCCCGACATCAGCGGCGAGCATCGCTGTCGAAAGTGCGCCGGTGCCGCTGTTGACGAGCACCGCGTTCTTGCGACCTAACCGCTGGCGGAAGTGATCCTCGACCTGATCAGCATAATGCTGCAAATCGTGCCCGTAGAAGCGGAAGGGGCTGCGCGCCATCAACACTTTGGTGACGGTATCAACCTCCTCCTCACCCATGAAGTAACTTCCCGGCCACTCATTAGGCAGCAGAGTCTCGTCGGAATGATTTACCAGAGTCATCTATGTTCCTCCCTGTCAGGCGGGGTTTATCCCTTGATACCCGACATCAACAAACCTTCAATAAAATATCGTTGAAAGAAAACGAACAATACGGCCACCGGCAGCGTTGCCAGTGTTGAAACAGCCATCGCCACACCCCACTGTGGTTCGGCACTGTGGGTTTGGGTGAAAGCTGTAATACCCACCTGAATCGGCGCGAGATTCTGATCTTTGATGATGATCAACGGCCAGAGGAAGTTGTTCCAGCTAAAGAGGAAAATGATGATGGCGAGGCTGGCGGAAGCGGGTGCCAGCAGCGGGAACACGATGCGCCAGAAGATGCGAAATTCGCTGGCACCGTCGATGCGGGCAGCGTCCAGCAGTTCATCAGGGATGTTATAGGCGAATTGGCGCATCATAAAGACACCGAAAGCGTTCATAATGCCGGGGATAATCAAACCGGCATAGCTGTCGTCCCAGCCGAAGCTGCGTACTTCGATGAACAAGGGGACGAGCAGAATCTGGAACGGCACGGTCATGGTGATCAGGATAAAGAGGAACATGATGCGCGAACCGCGGAAACGGTATTTGGCGAACCCATAACCGGCCAGCGCCGAGAAGAAGACCGTCACGATAACATCAATGACCGCCATGAGGGCGCTGTTGAAGAAGAAGCGCGCCAGCGGCACCACATCGAAAGCGCGCTGATAATTGGTCAGCCCTTGAAAGTTGGCCGGGATAAGTTGAGTCGAGGCCGACAACACTTCCCGATCCAGTTTGAAGCTGCTGATCACCATGAAGTAGAGCGGAAAAGCAAAGGTCACCGTGAGCACCAGCGCGATGCTAAACCACATGAGGCTGGTCATGCGCTTGCGCCAACGGGTGGCGGCGACAGTTTGCTGGAATTGTGTACCGGTCGGAGGGTTCAATGTGGGAGCATAGTTGGACATGTGGCCGCTCCTGTTAGTTCAACGAGAACTGATCGCTGCGGCTCAACCACAACTGGATCAGCACCACGATCATAATCATCGCAAAAAGTACCATGGACACTGCCGAGGCATCACCCATGCGGTAATACTGGAAGCCATACTTCCAGATGAGCAAACCGAGCGTGGTATTCACGTCAATCGGCCCGCCTTTGCCGGGGCTGATGGCGTACTGAAGGGTGAAGCCTTGAAAGGCGTTGATGGTGGAAATGGCGGCGATGAAGACGCCGGTCGGGCGCAGCAGCGGCAGTTCCACACGGAAAAAGGATTGAACGCGGGTCGCGCCGTCCACCCGCGCCGCATCGCGCAGTTCTTCGGGTATGGCGGTGAGGCCGGAAAGCCAGATGAGCATATAGAACGGGATGATCGTCCAGTTGGTGATGATGATCATCGAAATGGGCGAAAGCGTGGGGTTATCCAGCCAATTGATCTCAGCGCTGCCGGTCAAGGGACGCAGCACGGTGGTGAGTATGCCGCCGGGTTGCAAGAGAATGCGCCAGACGATGGCAACCACGATGAGCGATGGCAGCACCGGCGAGAAAAATAACACCTTCAGGATCTCGCGCCCACGAAACTTCTGGAAGAAGACTACCGCCGCAAACAGCGAGAGAATCCACGCGGGAATAGTCGTCCCAGCGACATAGCCGAGGGTGACGGAAATCGACTTGATGAACAGGCGATCTTTGAGCAGATCTTGATAATTCTGCAAGCCCACCCACACCGGCGGCTTGAGCAGTGTGAAATCTGTCAGGCTGTAGTAGATGCCGCTGATGATGGGATAGAGGAAAAAGACGATGAAAAAGATGACTGTTGGGAGGACAAAAACCAGCCCCCAGTACTGCCGCCGGGCAATCAGTGAACTTTTTTGTGTGCCAGCCGCCATGTTGAGTGTCCTCCATGCATTTCTTGGCGAGCATATATCGAATATGAGATGAGGGCAAGCCGTAAGCCTGCCCTCATCTTTGATACGTGTATCATGTCCGTCTGTGTCATGTGCTGCGATTCGAGTGCGATGTGGCTGCGATGTACGGACTCCGGTTAAGCGATGTGGCTACATGCCCTGACTTGCGGCAAGGATGCTGTTTACTTCAGCTTCCGCTTCGGCCAGTACGGTATCGATGTCTTCGCCACCGATGATGACACGATCACGCGCACGCATCAGCGCATCGGAGACTTCGAAGAAGCCATTGATGCGGGGATGATAAGTGCTCACGCTGAGTTCATGCAGGAAAACCGGCATGATGGTGTTGGACTGGAAGGCTTCCGAGGCGACAAAGTCTGCTTTGGCCTGGAACAAACCAGCAACATCCAGATACTGAGCAGGGTCTGAGGTCAGGTAACCGGCCAGCTTCCACGCGGCCTGCTGCACTTCGGGCGCGGCAGACGAATTCACCATGAAGAAGTAGGCATAGTTAGCGAAACCGTTGTCATTGGTCGCGTTTTCCCACACAGGGATCGGATGGATGCTGTAATCGATGCCGGCTTCTTCGGCCTGCGGGGCGAACCAGTTACCGCCGTCGCAATCCGTCGCCAGTTCGCCAGCCAAGAAGGCAGCGCGGCTGCTGGTGTACTGCGGACCACCGAGCTTCCAATTGTTGACCCAATCATTCCAGTAGGTCAAAACCTGCTTCACTTCCGGTGTGTTGATGGTGGCGGTGTAGTTAACTTCGTCGATCATGTTGACACCGAGCTGCTGCACCATCGGATTGAAAATGAGCAGCATGAAGATCGAGGCGTCATACTTGAAGTCGAAACCACGCTGCACCAGCGCACCGCTGTCATCGCGGACGGTCAACTGTTCGGCAACCGTCTTCAATTCTTCCCAAGTGGTGGGGAAGTCGGTGGCGGGGTCAAGCCCTGCGGCTTCCCACAGCGCATCGTTGGTGTAACAAGCGTAAGCGCTCAATTCGGTGGGCAGACCATAGAGCGTACCGTCGAAGGTCGCACCGGCCAACAGCGCTTCACCAGCCTCATATGCACCGTAAACGCTAGCAGCATCGGCATAACCGGCGGCTTCGGCGTCAATCGGCGCGAGGATGCCCTGTGAATAGAATTGCCCCATGGCAAAGGTCGCCTGATTGAACAGGTCGGGGCCGCTGCCGGAAGCCAGCGCAGTACCCAACGTGGTGTCCCATTCCTGATCAGGAACAACGGTGAATTCGACCTTAATGCCCGGATTTTCGGCCTCGAACTGGGCGATCAGGGTTTCATCCAGCGGAATACGCGGCGGATGATTGTGCATCCACAACTTAACGGTAACGGTGTCCTGCGCAACGGTGACGGATGTCAGCGCAGCCAGCAGAACCATCATCATGACCACAAGCGAAAGGCGTTTTAACATATTGGGATTCTCCTTAAAACCTCAACCGGCGCGAAAAGTGTGGATTAGCAAGTCCAGCGTCAGTGATTGTTCGCCTCCTTATTCCCGAATTGAATGTTATTCACGAGCAGGTACTGCTGCGACAAAACGCCGGGTGATTTCCTGTGGGCGGGTCACCGCTCCACCGATAACCACCGCGAACGCACCCCGCGCAAATGCCTCGGCCACTTGACGAGGCTCATAAAAGCGTCCTTCTGCAATAACGGGCTTGTGGGTATTGGCTACAAGCTCGGAGATGAAATCAAGGTCAGGGCCTTCAATAGCCGGACGCCCGTGGTTGGTGTAACCGGAGAGCGTTGTCCCCAGAAAATCAACACCGGCGGCTTCGGATGCCAGCGCATCGTCCAGACAGGAAAGATCAGCCATCACCGGCACATGTAATTCCGTGTGAATGCGAGTCACAATTTCTTCGAGGCTTTCCCCACCCGGTCGGGGGCGTGATGTGCCATCCAGCGCGACTAACTTTGCCCCTGCGCGGACGACAGCCTGCGCGTCTTCAAAGGTGGGGGTGATGAATACCTCGAACCCGAAGTAATGCACCTTGTTGATGCCAATTACCAGCAAATCAACAGCGGAGCAGATTGCCGCTACATCCGCTTCACCGTTCGCCCGAATACCCGCTGCGCCACCTTCAGCCGCTGCCCTTGCCATCGCCGCCATAAAATGCGGCCCGTGCAGCGGTTCATCCGTCCCGGCTTGGCAGGAAATAATGATTTGTCCGCGCAGCGCTTCCACCCAAGGGTACATAGACTTGATTTCCTCGAACGGTTACGTGTGTTTGAGCTGAACCCGATACTCGTACCGGTCAGCACGATAATATGAACGTCCGAATTCCAACGCACTACCGGACTGATCGTAAGCAACAGTCTCGATCAGCAGCACCGGACTGCGGGTTGAAATGAGCAAAAGTTGGCTCTGCGTGCGTCCGGCAGTGACCGCCTGAACGGTTTGTGCCGCTGTGTGCGGATAGACTTGATAGCGGTCATATAAGAAGGCATACAATGAGGCCTGCCCGCCCCAATCTTGCTCCATCACATCCGCAAAGCGGTCGTAGGGGATGATCGAGGTTTCCACCGCCATCGGCACTTTATCCGCAAAGCGCAGCCGTTTGAGGACATGCACCGGATCGCCAACTTGGATTTGCAAACGGGAGGCCGTTTCATCATCCGCAGCGACTTTGTCTTGCGACAGCACCTGCGCGCTGGGGGTCATTCCCCGTTCCAAAATGGTCTGGCTGAAACTCACCAGCACACCGGTCACGCGCGAGATTTGTTCCTGTGCGACGAAGGTGCCTACGCCATGAATGATTTCCACCAGCCCGCGCGCTTGCAACAGGCGCAGCCCTTCACGCACCGTGCTTCGCCCTACCCCCATCTCGGTCGCCAGTTTCTCGACAGATGGCAGTTGGTCGCCGGGTTTGAACTTTCGGGTACGAATCGACTCCGAAATTTCGATGGCAACCTGATCAGTAAAATTGCTGCGGCTAATTCGTAAACTCATCAATCATTAACTCATCAGATGACCTGATCTTCTTGAACATAACACACGGAAATTGGAGATGTCAAATTTTAATCCTTCAGGTTTGAAAGAAAGGCTGTCAAAAGGGATTCGATGCCGAGGATAGCGCGGGCATCATAGGGGCTGGAGAGCGCTTCATAAGTCTGAGAATCAATGGCTTCTTGAGTGGGAAAGTAGCCCAAGTAATCGTTCGCCAGCGCCAACACCAACGCCTGTGGATAGCATTCTCGCAGCACCACCGCCAGCGCATTGAATGGTTCGCCGGGAACAGCCGCCATCACCCACTCCCCCAAACGCAGCCATGTCAGCGTCATTGATTGGCCGGTACGCTCGCCAATCGCGCGCCGGATTTTGGATTGAATAATCGCGCCTTCCGCTTTGGTCTGGGTGATTCGATCCTGCGGCATGACCTGCGGAATTGCATCAACGGCCTCCGGCAGAGCGCGGAAAGGTAAATCCAGATGCAGCTCACCCCACCCCAACGCGCCATCGAGCGGCTGCGCAGCGCTCACCAAAGCGATGATGTGGTCAGCCAAACGGGTTCCCAAGCGTATCACTTCGGCATACGATTGGTCACGCCGCTGATAGCGGGTGCTGATGTCGCCCAGCGCACCATTGACGAATAAACTGACCGCCTGCGGATATACCTGCTTGAGGCGCTGGCGAGTCGCGCCGGGGAAATCCGCCGAGTAAAAGTTGGTGTCCGCACCCAACACTGATGGATGGCAGGCGTAATGGTACAGAATACAAAACGGCGTTCCCGCTTCATTCTCAAAAACGAAAGTGGTTACCTGCGAATCAACGGGTGTATCCGAACGGTTGCGGTTGCCACCGATGCCGGTGACGGTGCTGGCCCCGGCCTTCAAACGAGCCGGTTGCAGCCGTTCCAGCGCCACCGTCGCCGCCGCCTGTAACCGTTCTCCGATCATATTGACCAGCACGGCATCAAGTTGTGGCCCTTCGCCCAGCGGGAACCATGTTTGCAAACCCAACGGGCCGCAGTGCGTATGCGAAGGGCAAACCACCACCGCGCTGGCATCGGTACCGATTTGCGCTGCCAAGGACTGCCGCAGCGGATCTGCGAAAACTGCGCTGACCGCTAATACATCCAATGTGACAATCGCCAACCGCCGCCCGCTGACATCTTCGATCACGACGATCTGCGCTAACAAGGGATCATACTGCCCTAAACTCGGCCCCTGACGCGCCATGTAGCCGTCCATCGATAAGTTAATGGGTGGCGTAATATCGACTTCGGCAGCGCCCGCCCTCCATACCAAAGATGTCATCATATCACCTGATCTCTTTTCATAAAAATGCGGTACACTCTCTGGATTATGTACTGTTGTCAGACAGTTCGCTAGTGAGCGAGATTTTCGATGATGAACCAACCTCTTGTCCTAGCGGTTGATGGTGGACAATCCAGTACGATGGCGATGGTCGCCACCCACAACGGCGAAATTGTCGGCGTCGGCTTGGCCGGCCCCAGCAATCACATTCATGAACCGGGCGGGCCGGAACGGCTGCGGAACGCCCTCACCCAATCGATTCAAGAGGCACTAGCAGCAGCGCAGCATTCCCCTGATGCGGTGCAGCACGCCTGCTTTGGCATGACGGGCGCGATGGAAATGGCAGCGGACATTGGTCAGGAACTGCTGCCTCACACAACGATTCAATCCCTGCACGACATCGTGACCGCGCTGGCTGGAGCCAGTCTGGCACAACCGGGTGTGGTGGTGATCGCTGGAACCGGCGCGATTGCTTACGGACGCTTAGCAGATGGCCGCGAGGCCAAGGCCGGTGGCTGGGGTTATATCATGGGTGACGAAGGCAGCGGGTACGATATTGGCCGCGCCGCCCTACGTGCCGCCACACAGGGCAGTGATGGACGCGCCCCGGCAACCATGCTCACGCAACTCATCCCCGCCCAGCTCGGCGTGGCGGATTTGACTGCCGTCCACAAGCTAATCTACAGCGGCGCGCTCACCCGCCCCCAAATCGCACGGCTGACCGTATCGGTTGTACGCGCCGACCAGCAAGGCGATGCAGCGGCGCGCGCCCTGCTGGAAGAGGCAGGACAGCATTTAGCCGCCGCTGCGCTGGCCGTCATCAATCACTTGGGGTTATCCGAAAAAGGGATAGATGTATTCCCCACGGGCGGCATCTTTGAAGCCAGCGAACGGGTAAATACGGCTTTCCAGCAGGCGGTCACGCAAGGCAGTCCGGCGGCAGCGGTCAAAATGGCGGCCTTCCCGCCCATCATCGGCGGGCTGCTGCTGGCGCTGCAAGCGGCGGGGTCGGCCATAGATACCGCGCTCATCAACCATCTGCGAGCCAGCTTCCCACAGGCTGCCGCTTCCAAGCACAAAGCGCGCGAGCAAGAAGCCGATTAACTCAGGTCGGAGGTGGCACAACCATCGTCAGAATATCTGCCACCAGCGCGGGAGTTTCTACTCCTTCGATCTCAACCGTGTTGCGGGTCTTCAACAGCACCCGCCCATCCGCGCGCGGCTCGAATGCCGTCAGATTCATACGCATCCGCACCCGTGCCCCGGCCTTAACAGGATTCAGGAAGCGCACATAATCTGCGCCATAATTAATGATCTGCCCCGAATCCGGCGGCAGAAAAGCGATGCTGCGGCGCAGGTAGGGCATCATCGACAGCACCAGAAAACCATGCGCAACCGTCGAGCCGAACACACTCTCGCGGCGGGCGCGTTCGACATCAATGTGAATCCATTGATCATCCATTGTAGTGTCAGCGAAGGCGTCAATCCGGCGCTGCTCAATGGTGAACCAATCGGAAACACCCAATTCCTGCCCGACTCGCCCTTCCAGACTCCACACACCCGATTTTGCAGCGTTCATCCCATCTCCCCTCAATCCAGCGACGGCAGCCGCTTCAAATCAGCCTCACCCAATTCATGAGCGATCCCGTAAGACAAACCATGCTCGCGTGAGAAACCAGCCAGCCCGCGCAGCGTTTCATGAATCACCGCTTCGGGAATGTTAGTCAGCGGCACATGGCAGTCCTTCAAGGCCTGCTTCAGCGGGGCGACATCCTGCCCCTGCAAACCGGCGATCAGCACGATTCCGGGGCCGACGAGATCGCCATGTGGCAGTCCCTTGCCCATGATGTTTTCCACCGAGTAGGCGAAGTAATGTTCGCTGCCTTCTTCCGGACGAGAATGCCCCACCAGATTGCAGAGCTGTACCTCCAGCGCCAGACAATCCAGAAGCTGCTTGAGGCCATCCGCATCACCGCGCCCTGCGGCTTCAGCGCAGTCCAACGACCCTTGCAGAATCGCCTGTGCCGCTGCATCCACATAAGGAATGTATTCCATCCCCGGCGGATTTTGCCCGCGCTCATGAGCAAAGCGCCAATCCCACAATCCGGTTGCAATCGACAGCACGTCGGAAATACCCGCCGCGCGGATGAAGGCCGGCCCCGCGCCGATCATCTTCAGGTCAATGAGCAGTCGTTCCGGTGGTCGGGTTTCGATGTAGCGCACATTTCCACCCACGCGCACACCGGATGCCCATGTCAAAAACGCATCCACCGACAACGCCGTCGGCACACAAATCAGCGGTAAACCGGTTTTGACAGCCAGATACTTAGCCGCGTCCACCGACAAACCACCCCCAACCGCATAAATCACGTCACCCTGTACCTGCTCCACCAGTGGCAGCCACGCCGCTTCAGAGGCTTCCTTCACCTCCGTCTGCCATACCACCGGCAAACGCAGCGAATCCTTCACAGCGTTCCAGGCGGCGCTGCTGTAGATCAAGCTCACAGGGCGGCTCTCGCTGTAATCACTCAGGTTAACATACTCAATCTTAGGCAGGTTCCAGGCATGTTTCATTGCTTCGCTCGCTCACTTTCGTTTAGCAGTTGATCAGTCCGCGCCACACCATGTCACCGCCATACGCGCCAGAATCTTCGCGCACAGGATGACCTGCTCGAATTCCACATACTCATCCGTGCTGTGGATCAACCCACCTTTGGGGCCGAACAGCACAGCCGGGGTATCCGCATACTTGACAGGCAGCCGCAAATCACACCCCCCTGCCCCACCTATCCGCACCGCTTCCCCCGTGAGCGACTCAGTGATTCCCGCCAGTGTCGTGACCATCGGGTGATCAGTGGGGATTTCCGCCGAGTCAAACCACAGCCCAAACCACTCCAAGCGCAGTGGATGGTCTTTGAACCAGCCATCTTTGGCCGACCATGTTTCCAGATACTGTTTGAACGCCTGCTTAATGTCTTGAATATTTTCACCCGGCAGACATTCAATCGACCCCTCCAACACGGCCTGCGAAGGGATAGTGGAAGGCCACTCTCCGGCATGAAACTTACAAATGCCCGTCGGGACTTGCGTGTTGTAAACCGTCGTATATAGAGGATGGGAGACAACCGACTCGCGCATGATCGAGTAAGCCTCAACCGCTTGAAACACCTCAATCGCCTTACTGATCGGGCTGACCAGATCGTGCTTGTACTCGATCCCGCCTTCTTGCCCCGGCACAATGATGCGGAAGAACTGTGCGCCCCGGTTGGATACGGCAATTCGTTTCAAGCCGGTTGGCTCGGTAAAGATGCAGGCATCCCCCCGGTAGCCGCGCAGAATCGCCGCCAGCGTACCATTACCACCCGCCTCTTCATCCATCACATGCTGCACCATCAAATCCCCGTGCAGCCGCACCCCCGCGCTGCGCAGCGCCATCACAGTCAGCACATTGGCGACCACGCCACCTTTCATATCCGCCGCGCCGCGCCCGTACACCCGCCCATCCACATACGCACCGCTCCACGGGCCGTACTGCCAATCCGCCTCCGGGCCAATCGGCACTACATCCACATGCCCGTTGAGGATGAGCGAACGTCCACCGCCGCTCCCGCGCAGCCGCCCCACAACATTCGGGCGCTCAGCATATGACCACCCCGTAGGCACATAAGCCGGATGCGCTTGCAACTCGGCGTCATCCGGCGTCCAGTAATCGACTTCCAACCCCAAGTCGCGCATCACCAGCGCCAGCATATCCTGACACGGCTTCTCATGCCCTTCCAACGACGGCAGGCGTACCAACCGCTGCAAGAGTTCTAGCGCTCCCTGTCGATGCGCTTCGACAGCCGCATCCAATCGCTCACCCAGCGCGGACGGGATCATTGCGTTTTCTCCAATTGTCCGAACAGGCTCAAGGCTTCAACTGTGCCCATTCCGGCAGCAGCGCGTCCAACGCCGCCAGTTCCTCAGCAGTGATCGGGCGATGTTCACTGTCCTGCCCGTTGATGTGCGTATCACGGTCTTCGACGATCAGCAGCTTGACATCTCGCGTCGCCACCACATTGTGCCAGACCGCCGTCGGCACGTTGTAAACCACGCCCTGCATCATCTCGACAGCTTCCAATTCGCCGCCGTCCGCCCGTGTGAACAGCACGGCCTTACCGTTCAGCAGCACAAATACCTCGTCGGTCTTATTATGCCGCTCGACCTCGCTCACGTTCGCCCGGTCAAAGATGGGTTCCCAGTTCAAC
>JAFLCH010000270.1 GCA_017303775.1 Anaerolineae bacterium
TGTGGCAGCCGGGGATGATGGTGCCGGATACGCACCGGCTGGATGTGCCGGAGGGGTTGGAAGCGGGGGCGTACCGGCTGGTGACGGGGATGTACCCGACGGTGCTGCTGAACCGGCGGCTGCCGGCGCTGACGGCAAACGGCGAGACGTTGGGCGACGCGGTGACCATCGGCTGGCTGAAAGTGCCACAGCGGCAAGCGGCAGCCGCCGAAGCAATGCCTGTCAATGCGACGCTGGGCGAGGTGTTCGATTTGACGAGCGCGGATGTGCAGCAGGGGGCGGATGGGCTGGTGACGGTGCGGCTGGTGTGGGCGGCACAGGTGGAACGTCCGGCGCTGGACGCGACGGTGTTCGTGCATGTGGTGGACGCGAATAACCAGATCATCGCACAGCAGGACAGCCGTCCGTGGGGCGGGCAGTACCCGACGTTCATCTGGGGGGCGGGCGAGGCGGTGCTGACCGAGGCGCGGCTGGATGTGCAGGGCGCGGCGCTGGGCGAACTGCGGGTGCTGGCGGGGATGTATGTGCTGCCGGAGACGCGACCACTGGAAGCGGTGCAGGACGGCGAGACAGCGGCGGACGGGCGGGTGGTGATCTATGAAGGGGGTGGACAGCCTTGAAAACTGGTTGAGGCTTTGACCTTCCGCAACGAATCGACCGCAAAACACGAGCGCATCTCATACGAAAATACTCCCCAAAGGGAAGCTGCGGCCTGCGGGGAAGGGGCTAACCTGAAATGTATCCTGTAATGCAACGGGACAGCGGGTGACTGCTGCGCGGTCACACCTGAGCCACCGCCTCCCACAGCGGTGGAGGTCATGACTTGATTACGAGGCTTCTATCGTGCTATCCTCTTGGGTATGACCTAGATCAATAAATGAGCGATCTGACCGTGACCGATATTCCCAGCGCCCGCCAAAAACAAATCCTCGATTGGCTTCAAGAAGCCGAAATGTTGGCGATTGATGATCTTGTGAGCCGGCTCGGCGTGTCCGCCATGACCGTCCATCGTGATCTCGATGCCCTCGTGCGCGCCGGTCAGGCCGTCAAGGTGCATGGTGGCGTCAGCACCGCCCCCCTCCGCGCCCCCGGCGAACGGATGCAGTTGGAATGTGCGATGTGCCACAACCCCGTCACCGAGCGCACCGTATTCGTCCTCCACACCCGCAGCGGAGCCGTTCTCCACGCCTGCTGCCCCCATTGTGGCCTGATGCTCATGGGGCAAACGCCGGATTTAGCGCTGGCGCTGGCGAAGGATTTCATCTACGGGCGCATGGTGAACTGCTTGCAGGCCGTCTTCTTGGCCGAAAGCTCTATCAGCCTCTGTTGTATCCCCAGTGTGCTGTGTTTCTCCTGCGAGGATGATGCCCGCCGCTTCCAAGCCGGTTTTGGTGGGCGGATCATGGACTGTGTCGAAGCGCGAGATTACCTCGGCCACCACCATCATCACCACCACCACCCCTCGCACACCTGACCATCCCCTAGCCGAAGCGCCGGTTCGCCCACACGCGCGCGTTGAGGATGTCCGCGATGGAAGTCGGGTCGCCGTCCGTCAGAATCAAATCAAACAGCACGTTCGGGTACTGCTTCTGAATCACTTCCCGCAGACTCTCGGCCATATCCGGCGGTGCGATCACCGTCGCCGCCAGACTGCGGTCATACGGAATGTATTTGATGTAATCCCATACGCTGGTGACGATGGGACGGAATGTGTTCCAATACGCCCGCCCGCTCTCGAAGAACCATTCCGGCTCCAACCCCGGTGCCAGAATCACCACGTGAAAACTCGGTTCGCCGCGTATCGGCCCCGGCCCGCGCCCGATGTACCCGTTATACGCCCCCGGCTCCAGTGACGACAGCGGTGGCACAACCCGCCGCCGCTGTGGAACCTGTTCCATCCGCACCAGCGCGGTAGCGTTGTTGTCGTAGTAATCATTTTCCTTCCACAGCGCGATGCCGAAGAACCACGGCGGCGATTCGTCCGCGATCCAATTGAACATCGCCACCGTCGCCTCGCCCATCGAGTCCTTATCATAGGGCGGGTAGCGTTTGTCCGGCTGCTGCGGCGCTTCGAAGGGATATGGGAACACGCCCCCTTCCGTCCCCATCACCGGCACCACGCCCGAATCAAACCACTGCGACAGGCGGTAATGAAAAGCGATCCCCACCGCCGTGATTCCGTTCGGGTCACCGTAAGGGGTCAGCGCCGTCCCCCCGAACACCGTCCGTCCGGGGTCGGTGGCTTGGCAAATCGGATCGTATGGATACTCGAAGTGCCACCCGCCCTCGGTGCCGTTTTGCTGGCGCATGTCCCTCGGCAGATACGGCTGCCCCGACACTTCTTGATAAAAATGATTGAGCGTATAAGGGTGGGTCGCCAACCACAACCCGTTGTTGATGATGTTGATGAAGCGGTCACGGTGCCGGTCGCGCAGGTAGATCAGCATGGCGTCCAACCACGGGATCGTCCCCTGGTCATAACCGCCTGCTTCCGCCAGCGCCGGGAAGGCCGGGTACGCCCCCAACCCGATGATCGTCTCGGCGAAGGTCAACCACGTCTCCATCACCGGCCCGATGATCTGCGCAACATTACCGGGGTTAAACACCAGATTGCCGGACGGCCACTCGTTAATCAGGTTCGGCTCGTTATAGAACTCGAACCACTTCACGCCCGCTCCGGCATACTGTCGCCACAGGTTCACAAACGTCGAATCCACCTGCATCACCCCCGGCGAATCCCGGTAGATGCGGATGACGGGGGTAATGTTATTCGCCAGCAGCGTCTGGCAGTCCCCTAAAAATTCACCCCCCGCCGCCACCATCTTATACCAGCCGAGTTGCAATCGCTGGCAGCGCTCCAACGACGGCCCACGGTAAACGAACGAGTTATGCATCCCGCGCGGGTTCAACGACCACTGGTATTCACTCAGGAGCAAGATAAACCTCTATGTTTCTAAGCAGTCGGTGTGGATTGGCGCACCTTAACCACCCGTGATCGGCCCCGGTGTGGGGTACACCGGTTGAGCAGGGTCGCCCGTAGGAGCGATCACCGGAGACGGTTGGTTGAGGTCGGGCGTTGGCGTCTGCGTGATGAAGCCGCCGGGGGCGCGCGTGGGTATAGTCGGTTGCGGGTTCACCGGCCCCAGCAGCGAGCCGGGTGTCGGGCTGACTTGCGGTGGTGGGGTTGGCGTGGGCTTGAGCGGCACGCCGAAGGGCTGCACACTCTCCGCCCGCAGGTTGAGCGCGTTGGTCGCGTCTTCGAAACGGTCATACACCACCGGATCAACCAGCACATCAGGCGCGTTTTGCGCCAGCCACACCGACCACTGCGGTGCGGTATCGCGCCGCGAAACCAGCGTCACAATCGTCGAATAAGCCGCCGGAATCAACCGCACCAGTTCCAGATCGCTCACCACGATGGGCCGGTAGCGTATCCAGTAAGCGCGCGCCGCGTCGAAGAACCACTCCGCGCCCAAGTTGGGAGCAATGAGTAAAAAATGGTAGTTGGGTAAGGTATCCGGTGATGGTGGCATGAAGTTGATAATACCATAACTACACGGGCATTTGAAAATACGGCTCCCCTACGGCACAATGAGACTTTGCTTAGACTTTTACGCTCACCGAATTGAATGCTCATGCCTGAACAATGGCTTGCCTTACTGCTCTTAGGAGCAATCGCCGGAGTCGCCGCCGGCATGTTTGGTATCGGCGGTGGTGTCATCATCGTCCCCGCGCTGACTCTGGCGCTTGGCTACGGCATCAAAGAAGGCGTGGGGACATCGCTGGCCGCCTTGCTGCTCCCGGTCAGTCTGTTCGCCGTCATAGCCTATTACCGCGCCGGTAAGCTCAACATTGGCTATGCTTTCTGGATCGGTTTCGGCCTCATCTTCGGCGCGATTGCCGGAGCACGTTTCGCGCTTGGGCTGGACTCGCGCGTGCTGAATTTGCTCTACGGCTTGTTCCTGCTCTACATGGCGTGGCGCTTTGCCGAACCGCGCAAATGGTGGGCGGAGTATCAGGGGCGCGCCCTCCCCCCACGGACAGCCGAAGCGCTGGCACATGCGCGCTGGTACTGGCTGCTCATTTTAGGCGTGGGCGCAGGCATCCTCTCCGGCATGTTTGGCATCGGCGGGGGCATCATCATCGTAGCGGCGCTGGTCGAGTTCCTTCACTTTGACCAGAAGCAGGCCGTAGGCACATCGTTGGCCGCGCTTCTGCCGCCCGTCAGCTTCGGCGCAGTCCTTGAATATTATAACGAAGGGCTGCTCAACCTCGCGGTTGCGGTTTGCATCGCGGCCGGGTTGGTCATCGGCTCGACCCTCGGCGCGCGTATCGCTCTCGGCCTGTCCTCGGTGACGGTCAAGCGTTTGTACGGCATCTTTTTGGTGTTCGCGGGGCTGCGCTTTATTCTCACCTCGCTCACAGCCGCCTGACCAAATCCACGCCTCCCCGATTCAGGGCGTCACCGGCTTGAGGTTTCTTGAGCCAGCCCGATGAGAAGCCCTTCGGGACCGCGGATATAGCACAGCCGGTACGAGTCCTCGTACTGAACCACTTCACCGACGAGCTGCGCGCCGTGTTTGCCGAGTCTCTCCAGCGTCCCGTCGATGTCCTCCACCGTGAACATGACGCGTAAGTAACCGAGCGCGTTCACCGGAGCGGTTCGATGATCGGCGACGACAGGCGGGTCGAGAAACCGCGAAAGCTCGAGCCGGCTGTGGCCATCGGGGGTGATCATCATCGCGATCTCGACGCGCTGTGTGCCCAATCCGGTCACGCGCCCCGCCCATTCACCTTCGATCATCCCTCGCCCTTGGAGCTTCAGACCAAGCTCGCTGAAAAAACTGATGGCCTCATCGAGTGATTCCACCACGATGCCGACATTATCCATCCGCTTCAGGTTCGGTTTTTCTGCGGTCATTCATCTGCTCCAATCTAAACCAACAGGTCACAAGCGCAGGCTTGCGCGCCGACTTGGAAAGCGACAGGGTTCTGCGAACAAAACGTCAAGCACAGGCTGCCGCTAGCCGCGCTCCAGCGTGATCTCCCCGATGGGAACCAGATGATCCGGCAGCGGATCGCCGTTCGGGTCATCCGCTTCCAACCACGCGCCGTCGCCATCCTGCACCCCTACGCCGATGCGGTAAGCTCCATCGGGAGCGTCCGCCGGAAAGCTGAAAACACACTCGTCGAAGTAAATTGTTTCACCCACCGACCATACCCCGAACGGATACGTCCACTGGCGCGGCGCGCCGGAACAAACATATTCGCTGCCGCTCGCTTCATGCCTGAGCACATAAAAACGGATCGAAGCATTCAGCGGGATGCTGCGCGCCAGCCAGTTGACCGAGAGCGCGAAGAATGTGCCGGGGGTGGTGCGGGTCGGCGTGTCCGACTTGAGGATTTGTAACCCGCCGCCGATGATCCCCAGATTGGGCGGACAGTTGGCCTGCGAGAACACCGTGTCCACCGTCCCCAGCGTGATCATATCACGGCGCGCCGCTGTTGTATCAATGCTGCCATCCGTCCGCAGCGGCAGCCAGCGAAAACTGACTGACAGCGGCAGCGAAGCCGGTGGCAAACAATTCGGTATCGCCGCCTGAATCTTCACGACATCGCCTGTCTCCCAGCGCGGCGTGGGGTACAGGCCGCGCACCGGCATGAAACCACAGCGCTGC
>JAFLCH010000271.1 GCA_017303775.1 Anaerolineae bacterium
CCGCGTACAAATCGCGCAGCGCCCCCGCCGTCAGCCGTCCTTCCGCCGCCAGCCGTTCCACCTCGTTCAGCCGCGTCTGCGCGATCTGCTGCCACAAATCTGCCTGCGGCCCCGTCAGCGGGCTGAATGCCAGCAGGATCGCCTCCCACAACCGTTTGATCCCGTACAGCGGATCACCCGGCAGCGTATTCGCCGACGCCGCCACCAATCCCGCCCCGCTCCCGAACGCCAGCAGCACCACCACCGCCACCATCGCCGCCAGCCGCCCCGCGCTGTAACGCAGTCCCTGCGCCCGTGTCGCCCGTCGCGCTTTCGGCATCTCCCGCCGCAGCCGTGCCTCCAAGGCCTGCACCGCCTCGCTGCCCATCTGCGGCCCTTTCAAGCGTGCCGTCAGCAGCGCCGTCAGCAGCAGCGGCTTCAGTTCTTCCGCCTGATCAGGGTAAACCTGCAAGCACTCCTCGACGCTGCGGTACCCGCGCACCACATCCTCGACGCAGCGCGCCACAATGTCATCAAGGGTCTGCGGAGAACGCGGCTCGCTCATGCCAACCCCGCCAGAATCGCTTCAACATCAAACCCGTCCCGTTGCAGCCGTCCCGCCAGCGTCCGCAGCGCGCGGTGCTGTAAGGCTTTGATGGCGTTCACATTCTTGTCCATAAGCTGTGCCACCTGCTCGGTTCGGTGTCCTTCAATAAACCGCAAAATCACCACCTGCTGCTGCTCATCCGTTAACCCCGCGATGGCCTCCCGCAGCACACTCGCCGCCTGTTTCCGCAGCAGTTCCCCGTCCAAATCACCCTCCGCCGGAATCGGCTCATCATCCAGCGCAGTCTCTTGCGGATGCCGTTCCACCCGCCGGTAATGATCCACCACCCGCGCATGAGCGATCCGGTACAACCACGCCGCGAACGGCTTGCCTTGGTCTTCGTACCCGCTCATCCCTTTGATCGCCCGCGTGAACACATCGCCCGTCAAATCTTCCGCCAGTGCCGCGTCATTCACGCGGTAGTAGATATAACGGTAGATCGCCTGCACATTCAGCCGGTACAGCGCGGCGAACGCCTCCGCGTCACCCCGCTTCGCCCGTTGCAGCAGTCGTTGCTCATCCACGCGCGCCACGGCACCCTCTCCGTTGTATGTCGCTGTGATGTCGTGGGCCTCTCATCGTGTTTACCGAATCCATATTAAAAAAGTTACGGAAGGTGTATTTATGCGTCCATTATCCCTATTGCTTATCATACACCGAACCCTCTTTCCCGACTCATAACCTCAGAACCATAACTAGCAGTTGCGCTGTCATCCCGCTTCTGTATAATCCCCTGCACAATCAGTAAACATTTCATGATCCCGCATCTTAGTTCGGACAGGCAGCAAGATTGAAACCGGAACAACAGGAAAAACAACCCCTCCCCTCCACCCTCTACACCGAAGAATACTTCCTCCATGCGTGCGAAGGGTACGATGAATTCACCGCCACCGAAGGCCAGCATCTCTCCCGCCGCTTGAACGCCGCCTTCGAGTTAGCCGAAGTCAAACCCGGCATGCAGGTGCTCGATGTCGGCTGCGGGCGCGGCGAAATCCTCCGCCACTGCGCCCAGCTCGGCGCGGACGCCTATGGCATCGACTACGCCCTCGTCGCCGTCAAAATGTCGCAAAACGTCATTCAAGCAGTCGATGGCGTCGCCCCCGGCAAAACCGCCGTCATGCTCGCCGACGCCAAAAAACTCCCCTTCCCGGATGCAGCCTTCGACCGCGTCCTCATGTTTGATGTCGTCGAACATCTCCACCCGTGGGAACTCCATCAAGCCATGCTCGAAGTCCATCGCGTCCTCAAGCCCGATGGCCGCTTCATCATCCACACCGCCCCCAACGTCTGGTACGACCGTTACGCCTATCCCCTCGTGCGCATCGTCCGCACCCTCATGGGGCAGGGCGACCAATATCCCAGAGACCCGCGTCAGTTCGGCGTCGCCGTCAACCAGCATGTCCATGTCAACGAACAATCCATGTGGAGCATGGCGCAGGCGCTTCGGCAGGCCGGTTTCAACGGCAAAGTCTGGCTGGATAGCCCCCCCCAGAATCGCGCCGAAAACCCGCTCATGGCCGCGCTTCGTGTCTTGGCCTTCGATGTCCCGCCCTTCCGCTGGTTCTTCGAGCGTGAAGTGTTCGCCGTCGCCGCCAAAGCCTGATGCCCGCCCGTCATCGCTTACACTGAGGAGTATCTCATGCTCAAAAGTCAGCGCGTGCTGCTCCGTGCCTTCACCCGCGATGATCTCGAACGTCTCTGCCAGTTTAACAACGACCTTGAGGTTGAACTCGCCGGCGGGGGTGATCCGCCCTATCCCCAATCGCTCCAGCGCCTGCAAGCCGAATTCGACCAGAACGCTTCACACGGCGGGCGCGACGGCATGAGCTTTGCCATCGAAGCCGACAGCCGTCTCATCGGTCAGTGCGCCCTCTTTAACCTAGACGACATCGCCCACACCGCCGAACTCGGCATCACCATCGGGGATCGCGCCTATTGGGGCAAAGGCTATGGCCGTGAAGCCATCACCCTCCTGCTGGACTACGCCTTCCGCCTCCGCAATCTCCGCCGCGTCTGGCTGCGCGTCCATGCCAACAATCACCGCGCCATTCGCGCCTATACCGCCTGTGGTTTCGTGGAGGAAGGCCGTCTCCGCGCCCACGTCTGGTCGAACGGTCATTACACCGATCTCCTCTGCATGGGTGTCCTCCGCGATGAATGGCCGCCTCCCCCATCAGTCCCATCCCCATGATTTTCTAAACTTCTCATCGCCAAAATTCTGTATAATGGTGGGACGATCTGTCCGTTCAATATGATTGTGGGTGATGCCCTGTGGCCTATCGTGACAAACGCCCTGTAGATGAACTCTCCATCGAAGAATTGGAGCGCGTCCTCGCCATCCGCCGCCGTGAAGAACGGGAAAAGAAGCTGGAACGCATGAAGCGTGCTGGGCGCATCGTCGCCTCCGACCCCATCCCCCAGCCCACCGTCCTGCCCACCGCCGTCTCGCAGATACCCAACATTCCCGGTGTCACCACGCCTGCCCAGCCGGATTTCCCGCCCACGCCCCTCACCGCGCAGCCCGCCTTGCAGGTTGCCAGCGTGCCCATCACCGGCTCGCCCCGCTTCGAGGATGACCGCGAACTCGCCATTCAAGCCGCCGAAAAGTCGCACTTCTGGAAGTCCTTCCTCAACCAATCCCTGCTCTTGGTCGAAGCGCTCGCCGTCATCGGTCTGCTCTTCCTCGGCTATGAAATGATCACCGCCACCAACACCCTCCAGCGCGAAACAGCCAGCGCCCAGGCCCTCGCCAACCAGCAGCGCGAAGCCAGCCTGCCCACCCTCCAGCCCACCCCCCAGATTCAACTCAACTCGGTGGTGCTCCCCGGTGGTCATACCTTCGACGCCAACGGTCAGGTGCAGTTCAACTACAGCGAAATTCCCGAAGCCCTGCGCAGCATGGTTTCCGACCAAATCTTCGTGCCCATCAGCGCCCGCCCGCAGCCCACCACCGAAACCGCCGTCGCCCTCAGCATCCCGCGCCTCGACATCAATCAAACCATCGTGCAGGGTACGGATTGGGAAGCCCTCAAGCTCGGCATCGGTCAGTTGCTCAACGGCGTCAACCCCGGTGATCCCACCGGCAACCTCGTCCTTTCCGGTCACAACGACATCTATGGCGAAGTCTTCCGCTACATCGACCAGCTTCAAGTCGGTGACGAATTTACCGTCCGCACCCGCACCCAATCCTTCACCTACCGCGTCACCGGTTCCGACATTGTCTCGCCCAATGATGTCCACGTCCTCAACGAACGCGGCGGCGCGACCGTCACCCTCATCTCTTGCTACCCCTACAAAGTCAACGACAAACGCTACATCGTCTACGCCGAACGCATCAGCAACGGCGTCTGATCACCCCCGCGAATCAAAACGGAGAGGGTGATCCATCCTCTCCGTTGACCCGTTTCAAAATCTATTTTATCCCTGTACCACCTGCACCCCCAGCGTGACCGCCAGCGCGATCCCCGCGCACCACACCGCCACCCCCAACGACATGCCCACCAGCAGCGCCCTCGGTTTCACGCCCATCGAAACCCCCAGCAGCGCCCCGATCTGCGAACCCACCGTCACCGGAGCCAGCAGCGCCAATCCCGCCAGCCCGTAACGCTTCCAGATGCGCCAGATCAGCTTGTCGGGGTCAGGTTCGTCCGCCAGCTTGAATCGCCGCGCCAGCCATGCCCGCACCGGTGCGCCCACCGCCACCACCAGCACCACCCCCAGCGTATAACTCAGCCACGCCGTCACCGCTGCCACCCAACCCGGCAGCCCCAGCGCCATCCCCGCCGGAATCGACGCGATGAAATAGAAGAATCCCAACCCGAAGGTGCTCATCACCCCCGCCAACAATTCCCCAACCGCCATCTCGCACCTTTCTCTGCCGCGCTCTAATCCCCCCCAATTGTACAGCACCCCCCGCCCCAACTCACCCCCACGCTTGCATGCCCCAATTAGGGCTGAGGTCAAACGCGGGCTTGATCCACCAGACTGCATCAAGCCCGCTTCATCCCTGCCAAGTGCTATCCGAGGATCTCCAACCCGTATTTCTCCATAATCGGCATCAACTGCTCCATCTCTTCCTCGCTGGGCAGTGTCGCCGCAAGCGGCGGCAGGCCGAGTCTCGGCGCTGGTTCGCTCGTCTCACGGATGAACGCCTCGAATCCCGCTGGCGCAAGGATGAACAACAGCCGCGCCGGCCCCTTTTGAACGGTGTAACGGTGCGGCACACCCTTCGGCCCGAACAGGAACATCCCCGCTTCGGCCTGAATAATCTTGTCCCCCACCTCAAACGTCAGCGAACCTTCTAGGATCCAAAAACCTTCATCCTCCTGATGATGAACGTGTAAAGGAGCCTCTGCGCCTTCATGCTCCACCACCTCCACCAGCGCGAACTGCTTGTCGGTGTCGCTGCCGGAGGCTTTGATCATCACCAGTGATCCCATCCACCAGCGCGCTTCCCCTTCGTTTGCCTTCAGCGCATAGACTCGGTTTGCAAGCGTTGTATTCACGTTGACTCCTCCTATAACCACAATAGCCGCCGCTTACCGCGACGACCGGACAACCCAGCATAAAAGCAGATCGTTCATCGTCTGCTCAATCGCTGCCCTCGACATGCCGCGCCGCCGGAAGGATAAATAAACCGGCACATCCACTAACGCGCCAGCCGCTTCCACAGTCTCCTGACTGGGTGTGATCGGCTCTAGCGCCCTGCCGGTCAACCCGTTAATCAGGTCTTTCAAGTAGGCTTCCCATTCCTGCACCGGCTCAAGCGTCCGCTCTTGATGATCAATATTCAGGTACGGTTCGCCGCGCTCGTAAAAATCAAAGAGTGCCTTCAACAGTCGGGCGACCCGCTCTTCGAGGCTTTCCGCCCCTGCGAAAATGGCCTCAGCCTCATCTAAAGAGGGCGGTCGCGCAATCGCATACATCAACTCGCCGCAGGCAGGCACCAGCTCATCAAGAGATGGAAAGTAGTTGTAGACCGTCGCCAGCGAAACATCGGCATGTTGGGC
>JAFLCH010000272.1 GCA_017303775.1 Anaerolineae bacterium
ATGACCCGCGAAGAACGCCCGACCAAAGGCGAACAAACCCGTGAGATGATCATCCGGCAGTCGGCTGCGGTGTTCAACCAGTTTGGCTTCTTCGGCACGTCGATTTCCGATATTATGCGCGAGACGGGTCTGGAAAAGGGCGGCATCTATAACCACTTCCCGGAGGGGAAGGAACAACTGGCGCTGGCGGCTTTCGACTATTCGCGGGATCACACGAGCCGCAAGCTGGAGGAAGCCTTCAAGCAGGTGCGACACGCGGCAGACCGGCTGGTGATGTTCGCGCGAATCCTCGAAAGCCGGTTTGATGACCCGGAACTGCCGGGGGGGTGCGTGATCCTGAATACGGCTGTGGAGGCGGACGACGCGCATCCGGTTTTGCGGGAGAAGGCGCGGCAGGCGATGGATGATTTGTACGCGATGGTGCTGCGGGTATTGACCAAGGGCATCGAGCGCGGGGAGATCAAGGCGGAGGTGGATCGTGAGGCGGCGGCGACGATTTTGATTTCGACAGTTGAAGGGGCGATGATGCTGAGCAAGCTGTACGGGGATGTGCGCTACCTGAGCACGGCGCGGCAGCATGTGGAACAGTATGTTGAACGTGAACTGCGCGCTTGAGTCTCTTTTTTTGTGACCAAAACAGACCGAATGGTCTTTTATGTGAAAAGGATGGCGATATGCTGCACCCGCAAGACCCGATTCGAGGGCGGCTGCTGTTGGGATATGAAGAGGCGCTGCTGGATTCGAGGCAGCACAGCCGTTACGCACGACGACACTGGCGGCGCTTCCGGCTGCCGCGTAGCCGTCACTATCCGCTGTGGGCTGTTGAACGACGCTGTGAGCAGAGGCGATGAACATGGAAAACAACTCGCTTGATACGTTACGCCCGTTCATCGGGCAGGATATGAGCCAGAGCATTTCGCCGCTGGGACGCTGGCTGAACGGGGTTTTGCGCGCGGTGCATGAGGACGGGGTGGAAGTGGCTTTCACGGTGCGACCGGAGATGACGAATCCGGCGCAGATTCTGCACGGCGGGGCGATTGCCAGTATGCTGGACGACTGCATCGGGATGACGGTGATGTTCAGCATGGGTTTTGACGGCAGCCATTTTTATTCGAGCGTCAACTTACAGATCGACTTCTTGGGAAGCGCGCGAATAGGGGACGAGGTGATCGTCCGCAGCAAGATCGTCAAGGCGGGGCGGCAGATCGTCAACGCGGAAGGGTGGCTGCACCACAGCAGCGGCAAACTGCTGGCGCACGCGACGACGAATATGCTCAAGGTGGCGCTGCGAACCTAAGTTCCCCCATTCGCTGGGGTGCTGCCTCCACAGCCAACGTCATAAAATGGTTAGAAACAGGTTTGTGGAGGGTTTGTATCGTGCGTATTGTGCTGTTGATTGTGGGGCTGGTGGTGGGGGTGGTCGCGCCGCTCAAACGACCGACGCGCCGTTCGAGCCGTTTGCGGCGGGCGGCTTACCAGCGTTTTTATCCGCAAGCGTTGATGACGGATGAACTGGACGCGCTGGAAGCGATACTGGACGACGCGCCACGTTCGACGCGCCGCCGTTAGTAGCTGATGATTTTGATCTCGCGCAGCACCCAATAACCGGGCTGGTCGAGGCCGAGAGGCTGGTTAGGGTTGTCGGGCGGGAGCAAGCGCTGCCCGCTGCGCCAATCGTAGACGGTCGCCACCAGTTGATAGTGATCATCCGGCGCGAGGACGGGCGGAAGCTGAAGCGTACGGTAGTCTTCGTAGTAGATACCCGGCTGCCACTGGCTGGTTTGGGCGGGGGTGTCGCTGGCCTGCGCGGGGCCGTCGGTTTGGGCGACCAGATTGCCGCTGTGATCCAAGAGCGCCAGACTGATGCTGTAGTCCAAGTCGAGCGGTGTGGCGGTTGACCACCAGAGCTTGAGCTTAAGCTGTTCGTTTTCGGCAAAGGTGGCGCGGTTGTTTTCGACCTCGAAGCCGTTGAGTTGAATTGAATCCCCGAAGGCTACCCCTCCCCGCCCCGGCGGGCCTTCGTAGAGGCGGACGAGAAAGTTCCACGGGCCGGCGAAGATGGAGGCTTTGCGGCCATCCAGCAGTTCCTCGATGAGCGCTTCGTCCTGCTGCCAGCCGGAAGTCGCCAGATACCAGACGCGCGGATGCTCCCCCGGCGAGTCGACCAGCGGGAGATAGCCTTCGGGAAAGTACTGCGACATGAAGTAATCCCACGCCATGGCATCCCCACACACACAATAAGGGTCTTTGATGAGCACATCACCGGGGCGGATGTGATCCGCCAGCCATGAGAGGACGTGACGCATGGGGACGGCTTCGGTGGGGATGGAACGGTACTGGCTGAAGTCTACGGGCAGCAGCGCCAGCGCCGCCATGCCGAGCGGCAGCCCCAGACGCGCCAGACGGGGCAAATAGAGGAGCGCTACACCGGGCAGCAGCGCCATACCCAGCACGACCCACCACAGATAGCGGGGCATGAGGAATTCGCGGTTTTGCAGCAGAAGGTAGTCGAAGGCCGGCGCACTGACCCAGAGCAGGAGCAGGATGAGCAGCGGCCCGTGCTGGCGCTGGCGAAGGGCGACCAGCACCAAGAGCAGCAGACAGAGCGCCAGCACTCCGGCGAGCAGGAGTGTGCCGCTGTAAAGCTGGTACAGTTCCAGCATGGTGGGAACGAAGGGGTTCAGGGCTTGCACCATGGTGTCGATGCGGCGGCCCGCACTGGCGGCGAACTGGGGCAGGACGGGCAGGATGAACAGAAGCGTCATCAAACCGACGCGCAACCACAGCAGCAGCAGGCGCGGGCGCAGGATGAGGACGAAGGCGCATAGGTAGGCGATGAAGAGCAGGCTGGTGAAGCTGCTGTAGAACATGGCTGCCATCAGCAGGGCGACAAGGGCGCTGCGAGACCAGAGGTGTGGCTGCCGCAGCCAGCGCAGCAGCATCCATAACGTCAGTGGCCCCAAGAACAGGAGCAGCCCATAGGCGCGCACCTCGACGCCGGTGAATACGGGGTAGCCCATGCCGGCGAAGGTCACGAGGGTGATGAAGGCGGTTTGGCGCGCGTCCTGCCGCAGCGGTATGAAGAGCTGGTTGAAGAGGATGGCGGCACGATACAGGCACAGACTGCCCATGACGGCGATGAGGATCATGATGAAGCGAAAGGCTTCGAGCGTGTGACCGACGATTTGCATCCACGCCCACGCCAGCAGGCTGAAGAGCGGCGGCCAGTCGTAAGGGATGCGCGACATGGCCTCGCTGAAGGTGCCGCGCACATGCCACAGCGACCAGATTTCATCCGGCCATTCGACAAAATCGACCATGTGGCGCAGCCGCAGCCACGCGACGAATAAGGCGGCCACGACCAGCAGCAGATAGCTGGCGAGCGGATAGGAGGGGCGCTGTGAAGTGTTCATTGAAGCGTTCGTTCCCTGCGCACTCTTTCGGACGGGTGGTGGTACAGCCGAACTTTGCAGGAAAGAAAATTATTTGTTCAGTCGGTTAAATTACTCACAAGTACATGAATAAGGATTATATTGTTTGAGAATTGGAACATCTCTCATCATGGTATAAGGGAGTTATGCAGATTCTGTGGAGGGGCGATGCAGGGGGGCTGTAGAAATGATGAGAGAAACAACAGAGGGACGCGCGTCCCTCTGTTCTTGTCATTCTGGTTTAGCCGGCGGTGAGATCGACGCGGGTGCTGAGCCAGTCGATGATGGTGGGCAGGAAGTCTTCGACGAAGACCGGTTCCAGCGTACCGTACTCATCCGTGCCGCCGGTATCCGCGGCTTGGAAGAGGTGATTGGCGTCCGCCAGCGTGACGATGGTCACATCGGTGTTGCCGGCTGCTTCCAGCGCGGCCTGCAGGGGGACCGAGTTTTGCCCGGCGTCCACCTGCACATCCTTCGCGCCGAAGAGCGCCAGCACCGGCACGGTGGTCTTGGCCCAATCGACCGCCGGATCGTAGTTCAGGAACTCGCGGAACCAGTCGCTGAAGTAGGTTTGCGCGCCCTGTTCGGCGGTGGTGCGGGCGTAGGCTTCCAGATCACCCAGCGCTTCGCGGTCTTCTTCCGGCAGCGTTTGCACCTGTGCCAGCACGGTTTCATAGGCGGCTTCGACCAAGTCATCGCGGTCACCGGCTTCGATGGCAGCAAACATGCGCGTCAGGAATTCCAATTGTAGGGCGATGACTTCTTCACTCGCGCCTGATGCACGCAGGATCAGCTCATTTTGCAGCGTGAGCACATCACGCCCGTTGACGCTCGTCCCGGCCATCGAGATGATGAAGGCCAGATGGGGGTTGGTGGCACCGAGCATGGCGGAGACGATGCCGCCTTCGCTGTGCCCCAACACGCCGATCTGTTCGGGGTTGATGTCGTCGCGGGTGAGCAGGTATTCGATGGCGGCGGCGGCATCGGTGGCGAAGTCGCTGGTGGTGGCGCTGGCGAAATCACCGGTGGATTGGCCGATGCCACGATCATCGTAGCGCAGCACGGCGATGCCCGCCGGAGTCAGGCCGTCAGCGATGAGCTTGAAGGGGCGCATGCTGAAGATGGTTTCGTCGCGGTCCTGGCCGCCGCTGCCGGTGATGAGCACGACTGCCGGATGCGGGCCGTCGCCTTCGGGCAGGGTGAGTGTACCGGCGAGGGTGATGTCACCGTTTTCGAAGGTCACTTCTTCCTGAATGTAGGGCAGATCGCCGGTTTCGATGACCACCGGGGTGAAGGCTTCCAGCGTGGGCAGGAAAACCTGCTCGTGCAGCGACTCGTATTCATCCGGCGCGGCTTGCAGCAGAACGATGTAGGTTTTGCCTTCACCGGCTGCCAGCGCCAGATCAATCTTGACGGTGATCGTGCCAGCGGTGACATCCACCTGATAGAGATCCCATGTCAGGGCGGCTGATTCGTACTGGCCGGTGCTTTCCGGAATTTCGGTCAGCATGAGCTGGGGGAGTAAGCCCGGCCAAATTTGCTGGACGGATACGGGCGCGGCCTGCTGTCCCATGAGGGTGACATCCTGTGTGCCGACGGCGCGACCATAGATGCCGGGGCCAGCGGCTGTCCAGCCCTCCGGCTTGACGCTTTCGAAGCCGTAGATTTCATCGGTGAATGTTTCCAGCGCAACAGGGGTGTCCTGTGCGGCGACGCTGCTGATGAGCAGGAGCGACAGCAATATTCCAATGAGGATTTTTCTCATAACGGGTAGTCCTTTTGTGCAATGTACCTTCCACATAACGTTTATTATTACGTACAACGCGATAAAAAGTTGCGGTATTCATCCGAATTGATGGACAATTGCCCTTATGGAGAAGGCAGACACGACTGTTTATGACCCAAGGAGCGCCCCTGATGAACACCTCCACTGAAGCGATTCGCCTGCTCGAACAGGCGTTACATTCCGCCCGCGCCGCCCAGACCACGATCAACGACTTGATCGTGGAGCATGACTATCAAGATGTGGCGCTGTTGGTCACACAGGCGGCGGTATCCATGCTGGAGTCGGCCTCGCTGCTGATGCAGTCGCAGGACGAGGCCGCGCTCAACGCGCTGGACGCGGCGGATGATTTGCTGGACGCGGTTTATAACATCATTGA
>JAFLCH010000273.1 GCA_017303775.1 Anaerolineae bacterium
CATGCCCACGATCTCGCCCGCTCCCACGCTGAAGCTCACCCCGCGCACACGCCCCCCCACCGACAGGTTCTCCACCTCCAGCGCCCGTTCACCGCCGCCCACATCGCCCGTCCGCTGCTGGAAGAACGTGTCAATCCGCTCGCCAATCGTCAGTTCGATCAGCGCCTCCTCGCTCATCCCCGCCAGCGGCAAACTCTTGACCACCTGCCCGTTGCGCAGCACCGTCGCGTGGTCGCAGTGTTGTAAAATTTCTTTGAAGCGGTGAGAAATAAAAATGATGGCGATCTGCTGCGCCTTCAACTGCCCCAGCATCCGGAACAACAGCGCGGTTTCATCTTCCGCCAGCGCCGCCGTCGGCTCGTCCAGCACCAGAATGCGCGGACGGTACGCAACCACCTTGGCGATCTCCACCAACTGCTGCTGTGCCAGCGGCAGATCACCCACCAGCGCGTCCACCGGAATCGCCTGAATCCCCAGTTCCGCCAGAATCCGCGCCGCCTGTTCACGGGTCGCCTTCTGGTCGATCACGAACCCGTTCCCCGCCTCGCGCCCCAGAAACAGGTTATCCGCCACCGACAAACGCGGCACCAGACTCAAGTCCTGATACACCGTGCCGATCCCCATCCGCAGCGCGTCACGCGGATGCCCGAAGCGCGCCGCCTCGCCCTCCACCAGCAGCGTGCCATCGTCCGGCGTATACACCCCCGCCAGCACCTTCATCAGCGTGGATTTACCCGCCCCGTTCTGGCCGATCAGCGCGTGAATCTCCCCCCGCCGCGCGCTGAAGTCCACACCGTTCAGCGCCACCAGACCGGGGAAGCGCTTACTAATCCCCCGCATTTCAAGAATCGCTTGGGCATCAATCGGCTGCGTCATCATCGTTCGTGTCCGCGTGAATACAGGCCGCGGCACAGGGTGGATTGCCTTGCGCGAATCCGCCCCTGTGCCGTCGTCGGAAAGTGATTAAGCGTTCGGGTAACGCGCCGCGTAATCCGCGACGATATTGCCCACCGGCAGTTCAAACGGGAACGAGGTGATCTTCTCGGCCAGATCAACCGAAAGCTGCTGGAAGCCCGTCAGGTTCTCGGTTGTCACCAGCGCCCCCGGCATGTAGTAGGTCGCCGGCATCTGCACACCGCTGCCCACCAGATATGCCGCGTACACATTCCAGAAGCCGTTGTACTGTGGCAGCAGCGCCACCGTGCTCCGCAGCGATCCATCCGCCACGCCCGACAACCCCACTTCCGTCCCGTCATACGACACGATCATGATGTCCTCGCGTCCCGCGCGCTTCAGCACATTGCTGGCCGGCACAGTCAGCGAATCGCTCAACCCGTAAATCAGATCCAGTTCAGGGTAAGCCGTCAGCCAGTTTTCGGTCAGCGCCACCGCTTTATCCGCTTCCCAGTTACCGGTGGATTCCGCCGCATCGACCACGATATTCGGGTACTGGCCGACCACTTCTTGGAAGCCGCCCGCCCGGTTGGTGTTGATGTCCTGCCCCAGCGCGCCCAGCAGAATCGCCACATGGCCGCGCGGTTCGCCGTACTTCTCCGTCAGGAGCTGCACCGCGTACTGCCCCACCAGCCGCCCATTCGCCACTTCTTCAAAGCCCAGCACCGTCGCGCAGCCTTCCATCATGCTGAACAGGCACACCACCGGAATATTGGCTTCGGCGGCCTTGGCCATCGCTGGCCCGAAGGCGTTCGCGTCCAGCGGATTGATCGAAATCGCGTCCACGCCCTGATTCACCAGATCTTCGAACGCTTCCACCTGCCGCGTCACATCGCCTTCACCGCTCGTCACGATCAAGTCGAACCCGTAACGCCGCGCGGCTTCCTGCCCGCCTTCCACCTGTGCGATCCAGAACGGGTTATCCGTCCCCAACTGCACCAGACCAATCTTCAGCCGGTCTTGCGCCGCCGCCGGTGCCACCAGCAAACTCAGCACGACCACCACCAACAATACGATTCCTAAACGACTCTTCATTTCACGATCCTTCCTGCTAAAAATTTAGTTGCAAATAGCCTTAGTGTGTATTTCCTGTTGGATGTTTCGCCTCCACCCGACTCTCCGAGTCGCGCAGATGCTCCAAAATGGCGTTATATGCCCCTTCTGCGTCCCGCGCCCGGATGAGCGCCAGTAGATTTCGATGCGCCTCCAACCCCCTTTCTACCGCACCCGGTACCACATACCCTTCCGCGATCACACCGCGTAGCTGGTCAACCAGCGGTTCCAGCAGGATGCCCAAAAATGCGTTATGGGTCGCCTTCGCTACGCCCAGATGGAATTCCAGATCAGCCTCCGACCATTTCTCAATCGAACCCGCGTGCGCCTCCATCCGTTCCAGACAGTGGCTCAGGTGGTGCAGGTCGTCCTCGTCCGCCCGTTCCGCCGCCAGCCGCGCGTTCCACCCTTCCAGCAGCCGCCGCGCCTCATACAAATCCGCGATCGACTCGTGCGCCCCCAGCAAACGAATATACCGCCCCAGCGCGTCGCTGGTCGGGGCATGGCTCGGCTGCTGCACATAAGCGCCGCTGCCGTTCAGGATTTCAATCAGGCCGCGTTCTTTCAGGAACTTGAAGGCTTCGCGCACCACGTTCCGGCTCACGCCGAATTGATCTGCCAATTGTTGTTCGGAGGGGAGTTGGCTGCCGATGGCAAACGTGCCCTGAATGATCGCTTCTTCGATCTCGCTAGCGACCACTTCCGGCAGCGGTTTGCGCGGGAGTTTGGTGAATGTTTTCATGAATAAAGAAGAACCGTAATAAGCCGACGATATTTTGAGGATTGGCCTGCCCAACCCGCCACAAATTTATTTAAAAACCTATCAGGCTATAGAGCTATTCTACAGCTTGAATATAATCACTTTTCGCAGCGCTGTCAACCAACTGGCGCATCCGTTTCCGTTTCAGTGCTCAATGTGGCTGGGGAAAAGGGGAATAAAAAATCCCGCTTCGGGTCACAGCGGGATTCACAGCAGTGGTCGGGGCGGCGGGATTTGAACCCACGACCTCTTCGACCCGAACGAAGCGCGCTACCAGACTGCGCTACGCCCCGAACAATGCGGTCAGTGTACTGGATAAGACGCCGCTTGACAAGTGTCTCCTCATGCCGCCGCCGGATGAACACCCCGCCCGACACCTTTCCCTAACCGGCCACCACTTAAAAGTTGAACAAAAGTGCTAAAGTGCGCTATAGTATAAGGACTCAGGTAGGCGAACAAAGGGTGTCCCATGTTAAACCTCACCATGCCGCAGGTCTTGACCTTCTGGTTGCAGCGTCACTTTCTGGAAGACCGTACCACCCCCGACCAACTGCACACCGTCGTCAGCCGCATCTGCGGCCTGCATGCGCAGGTCATGTCCTCGGCGGAACTCGCCGCCCATGCCCGCATTGATGGCCTCGGCAGCGCCGCCCTCAGCACCGCCCTCTGGCAGGAGCGCTCCCTCGTCAAAATCTGGGCCATGCGTTGGACTCTGCATCTTTTCTCAGCCGCCGACTTCCCCACTTATGTCGCCGCTTTTGGTTCCTTCCGCCACTTTCACAGCGAAACATGGCTCAAGTCCGTCAGCCTGACCCCGGACGATATGAACGCCTTGCTCGAAGCCTTCAGCGTCACCCTCACCGCCGATGGCCTCACCCGTGAACAACTCGCCGCTGCCTTAGCCCAAAATGCCGGACGCCCCCACCTGCGCGATAAGCTGCTTGGGGGGTGGGGGACGCTCCTCAAGCCGGGAGCCTATCAGGGGCATCTGCTCTTCGGCCCCAACAGCGGTCAAAATGTCACCTTCGTCAATCCCCGTCACTGGCTCGGCGACTTCCCGCGCCACGAAACCCATGACGCGTGGTTGGAAATTATCCGCCGCTATCTCGCCGCCTACGGCCCCGCCACCCCCGCCGACTTTGCCACATGGTGGGGAACATCACGCGCCAACGCCCGCAAACTCTTTAAGGCGCTGGACGCTGAACTGACCCCCGTTGCGGTCGATAACCGCGAAGCGTGGGCGCTGCATGCCGATGCCGCAGCCCTGCAATCCATCCAGCCCGTCCAGACCGTTCGCCTCCTCCCCGGTTTCGACCCTTACACCCTCGGCCTGCGGCGCGAATATGAAACCGCGCTCCCTTTCGCCCACAAAGGCCGTGTCTTTCGCCAGCAGGGATGGATTTCCGCCGTCGTCTTGGTCGGCGGCGCAGTCGTCGGAGTCTGGAATTACGAGGTCAAAAAGGGGCGCGCTGCCATCACCGTGCAGCCCTTCCAATCGCTCTCACGCACGGTTCAAGCCGGCATCGAACAGGAAGCCGCTCGCCTCGGCTCATACTTCGATGCCGAACCCGTCGTCATCTACGCCGGCTAGCCGTCCATCCGCGCCAGCCGGAAGCCAATCTGTTCGCTTCTAAAATCCGGCGTCCAGAAGAAGCGGTACTCGCAGCGGAATCGGTCTGGCCGGTCACATTTCCACGACTCGCCCATCAGCACACGAAAGACATTGCCGTCCTGAATGTCGTCCTTGCCGTCATGCGCGTCCGAAACACTCCATTCCTGCACATTGCCCGCCATATCCACCACGCCAAAGGGGCTGTCACCTTTGCCCTCATATTGCGTTACAGGAGTTGTCTTGCCAATCCCGCCGCCATTCACATGGTGATTGCAGCGGCTGCCATCCCACACATCACCCCACGGAAACTTTCGCCCGTCCTCACCTTGCGCCGCGAAGTGCCATTGTTCCGCGCTCGGCAGCCGGATCATCTCGCCGCTCGCCTCGCTTAACCACAAACCGAAGGCCACCGCCTCATACCACGATACCCCGACCACCGGCTGATCGGCTTCGTTCCACTGTGCGTCCTGCCAGAACTGAGGTTTGCTCCATGGGCGTGGGGGGTTGCTCCACCCGCCGGCTTCCTTAGCCTTCCATCCCGCTTCCGTCCACCACTTGCGCTCATGGTAGCCCCCCGCCTCGATGAACGCGCCGAACTGGGCATTCGTCACCGGATACTTGCCGATGCTGTATCCCTTGCCCGCGATCGAAATCCAGTCGAACGGTGCAGGCATCAACGCGGCGCTCCGCCATCTCACTGCCGCCCGCGCCGCTTGGGGCTGAACGGCTGTCAGTTCTTCCCGCCTTGCGAATCCTTTCGGGTCAAATATGCCTTCTAGGAACGACTTCGGGAATAACGCGCTGTACTGATCCCACTTCTTCTTAAAGACGAAGCGCGCCCCCCGTCCGGCCTCCACCTCCACCAGTTCAGCGTACAGCCGGATCAATTCCATCCACTCCGCCGCCGCCTCGCCGTAATCCGCGTCGTTCCGCCGCACCAGCACATCAAAGTGCTTTTCCGCTTCTCCGAAGGCCAGCCGTTCCGCGTAATCACACGCCGCGTCGTACAGCGCGTGGTTGCTCGCGTGTTCCTGCTTATTGTCCGGGTTCAGCGGGCGCGGCGCGTTGATGTCCCTCGGCCAATTCCGCTCGAACACCCCCATCGCCTCTTGAAATCGCCCGTAGAATTCCGTCCCGGTGAAGAACAGGAACTGCCGTTCCCTCAGCCACTCCGGTATC
>JAFLCH010000274.1 GCA_017303775.1 Anaerolineae bacterium
TCCTGCTCGTCAGCAGCGGAGCCGTCGAACGCTTGCTCAAAGTCTTGCCGCGTCCCATCCAAAAATGGACTCGCAACTTCCTTCGCTCCGATCCGCCCGCCGCGCTCGGCACGCGCTTCGAGCAGGATTAAACACGACCGGGTTTTGAAAATGGGCTGTGTGCCTGAATCACCGCCACAGCCCGCCCGACTCCATCCTCTTGCCGGATCGCTTCGCCCAGCGCCCGTGCCCGTTCTTGCATCCCTCTGTCGTCGGTCACCTGTCGGATAGCGCCTGCCAATCGCTCCGCCGTGAGCTGCTGCCGTCGGATCGGTTCCGTCCCCACGCCCAGCGCCGCGGCCCGCCTTCCCCAAAAAGGTTGGTCAGCCATAAACGGGATGATGATGGACGGCACTCCAGCTCGCAGCCCCGCAGCCGTAGTTCCCGCGCCGCCATGATGAACCACTGCCGCCACCCGCTCGAACAACCACGCATGCGGGATCGACTCGGCCATGTAAACCGTATCCGGCAGATCACCCGCCTTCAGCCCGCCCCAGCCCGACAGGAGAATAGCGCGTTGTCCGGTGTCGGCCAGCGCCTTCAAAATCAGCTTGGTCGTTTCATCCGGTTTTCGCTGGCTCATGCTCCCGAACCCGATGTAAATCGGCTTGCTCCCATCCTCCAAAAAGCGCGTCAATGCCGCCGGTGGCTGCCAGCTTTCATCCGCCTCCAGAAACCAGTAGCCCGTCACCTGCGCCTCGTCCCCCCAATCATCCGGTTTGGGGATGACCGACGGACTGAATCCGTATAGGGTAGGGTACTGCTTCAACAGCGCCGACTGGAACGGCCCCCAGAAAGAAACCGGCTTCAACCCCAGCGCCGTTTTCCGCGCCAGATTATCTGCGCTCCGCACCCCTTGCCAGATGGCCTGCTGCGTCAGCCGGTGTGACAAACGCTTGAACCATCCGCCCAATCGTTCCGCCCCCGCCGGCAGCAGCACGCTGGGGAAAGCGCGCGTCGCCGTGAACGGCACCAGATGCGCCTGCATGATGGGGATGCCCAATTTCTCCCCCAGTGCCAGCCCCACAAACATCCCCCCGATCCCTGCTATGATCAGGTCAGCGCCACGACACGCCTCAAGGCCATCTTGCGACCATTCCACCACCACCTTCTGCACCGCCTTAGCCGTCTTAGCCGTGATGGCGATGAAGTTGCCTTTCTCCAGCAGCGCCGTCATTTCTGGGCTGTTCGCGATAGCCTGAACGCTGCCTTTCACCCCGTAGTAAGTTAACCCGTGTGCCTGCGTCAGACTCTCGAAGTCCTCATGTGTCACCACCCGCACATGGTGTCCCGCCCGCTTCAGCCCCACCCCCAGCGCAAGGTAAGGCTGAACATCGCCCCGGCTGCCCAGTGCAATAATCGCAATCTCCATCATAATCCTTTTCACTAGGGTGAAATCTCGTTTCAGTCTGTCTTGCCCATGCCGTCGAGGATCATATCCGCCAGCACTTCCGGCAGTCGTTCCCACTCTGCTTCCAATAATGCGTCGCCCATGATGTTCTGTGTAATTAACCCCGCCATCATCGCGGACACAGCCCGCAGCCGCAGCTTCAACTCCACCGGTTGAATCAAGCCCGCTGCTGCCCACTGTTCAAACAGCGCCTCACCGCCCGCGATCATCGGTTCAAGTATCTCGCGGTAATAAACCGTCCGCAGTTCCGCGTTCACCATCACTTCCGCGTTCACCACCCGGAACAGCGCGAAGTGCTCGCCCCGCAGCGCCATCAACGGATGCCGCAGATAAGTCCTTAAGAACCCGCGTATATCCTGTGCATCCATCGGTATGACTGCCGCGTCTTGCAGAGCATTCGCCTTCATCTGGTGCATGATGCCCATCAGCAGGTCAGTCTTGTTTTTGAAGTAGTTATAAATCGTCCCATCAGCGATCCCAGCCTCACGCGCAATATCCTTGATCGTCGTGGGATGAAACCCCTTCTCCGCGAACACACTTGCCGCCGCCTCCAAGATGTGCTTGCGCCGCAGCGCAATCATCTGTTCCTGTATCGTATCCGTCATGTTGATCTTTCCGGTGAATAACTATTCACTATAATGAATGAATATTCATTCAGAATCTATAACGGTTGAATAAATTTGTCAACCCCCCATCAATGCCTCGACTTGTGCAAACACGCTTGATGCCCTAAGATCGACCCCAAGACACCTTAAATTTCGTCGCTCATCATCCGGCCTCAACACAGCAGGGCGGTAGCGCAAGGAAGGGATCGGAACGGTGGATATTGAAAAGATAATCGCGCAGCAGGAGCAGCCCTTTTCCGGTGTGGTCATGGTGCGTCGCGGCGGCCAGATCGTCCACATGAACGGCTACGGCCTTGCTCACCGCGCCGAGGAAATCCCCAATCGCATCAATACCCGCTTTGGGACAGCATCCGGCACAAAGACCTTCACCGCCGTCGCGGTCTGCCAGTTGGTCGATGCAGGCAAGATCGACTTGCATGCCCCCATCACTGAATATATCCGCCACCGCCTGCCCCAATATGACCCCGGCGTGACGGTGCATCACCTCCTGTCACACACCTCAGGCATCGCCGATTACTTGGACGATGACCTGAGCGACGAGGACTACGCCGCTCTGTTCACCCGCTATCCCGTCTATACACTGCGCGGGCCAGCCGACTATCTGCCCATGTTTCCCGATGGCATGGCCTTCACACCGGGCGAGCGCTTTGTATACAACAATGGCGCCTACATTCTGCTGGCGCTCCTCGTCGAGACACAAAGCGGGATGCCCTATGCGGATTACGTGGAACAACATGTTTTTGCGAAGGCCGGCATGCTCGACTCCGGCTTTTTCGAGTCCGACCATCTCCCCGCCCGCACAGCCTTGGGGTATCTAGCCGACAAAGGCGATGGCATCTGGCGCACCAACGTATTTCTGCTCCCGATCAGAGGTGGCGGTGACGGTGGCGCATATGTCACCGCGCCCGACATGAACAAGTTCTGGGATGCCCTATTCGGCGGCCAACTCATGAGCAGCCCCCTGCGCGATCAGATGATCAGCATCCAATCCACCGACGCGGACGACCCGACCGTCCACTACGGTTATGGCCTGTGGATCGGGACGGACGCGGCAGGGCAAATCATACGCTGCAGCGTCATCGGCGGGGATCAGGGCGTTGCTTTCTCGTCCGATTTCCTGCCCCGGCACGACAGCGTGGTGACGGTCATCAGCAACACCAAAGGGCCAACGTGGGCGCTTTCGCGTGATCTTCGCGCCGCCATCATGGGGTGATCGCGCTCGCCCATCTGCGTTACAATAAGCCCCGTCAACACAGGAGGTCTGCTCATTCGCCGTTTCATGTACTTGCTGGCGCTCATCGCCGCCGCCGTCACCATCCTTGACCTATCAGGGCTAGCCCCCGGCCTCGCCCCGCGCCTCACCCCCATCCTCCTCGCGGGCATCATCCTTTACCTGCTGCACAACGACGACCACTTCAAACGCATCCGTGCCAGCCTGCGCGGTCAAAATCGCAAGCTCAACGCCCTCCTGCCATCAACCAACCGCCCCCGTCCATCTGCTAAGAAATCAGCCCGCCCGCCCCAACCCGAATACCGCGCCATCGCGTGGCATGGCCTCACCCTGCGCTCGCAAAGTGAAGTCAAGATCGCCAAAGTCCTCGACAATCGCGGCATCCTCTTCCTCGCCGCCGCCAAAATCCGCCTCAGCACCGAATCGCATCGCCAGACTCGCGAAGTGGATTTTCTCATCCTCCATCAAGGCCGTTGGGGCATCCTCGAAGTCGACGGCCCGCACCATCAACACGCGCAGCAGGCCGACCAGTGGCGCGACGCTCGCTTCCGTGATCAAGGCATCGCCGTATCCCGTTTTCCCGCCGACCAGTGCTACCGCCATCCCGATCAGGTCGTCGATTCCTTCCTTGCCGCCCTCCTTCAACAGCCGCCCACCCCCGCCGCGCCTCACATCGAGTAGGGCATGCCCTTCCTCGGAAATGTCCGCGCCGCACCCTGTTTTGCTCGCTGGGCATCAATTCCCGGCAATTAATGAGAATCAGCATAGTTTTATCGAGCAATTTCCCATACCCCCTTGACCTAGAGCGCTCTAGGTATGCAATACTGCCTTTATGTTATGGAATACGGAGCGAAGTATGGACTATTTCACACTTCAAGAAGTGGTTGTCCGCAGCGGCCTGAGCGAACATACCCTTCGTTACTATGAACGCATCGGTTTACTCGAACAAGTCGAGCGCGATCACAGCAGTGGACATCGTCGCTACACGGCTGAAGACCTACAGGTGATTGAAGTGATGGCCTGCTTACGAGCCACGGGCATGTCCATTGATAACATGCGCAGGTTCATTGAGCTTGCCAGACAAGGTCAGGCCGCGGAACTCGCCGAACTCTTCGAAGCACACCGCCAGCAGCTCGAAATCGAGTTGGCTAGGAAGCAGGAACACCTCCGCTATCTAGGGATGAAAGTCGAATTCTGGAAAGCGGCCTCGGCGGGCGACGATGTGAAAATGCGAGAAATAAGAGCAGCCTCGGATGCTTTAGCCATCCACCTGATGAAATAACAGGTCGTCTCTCAAACGAATTAAACACCTCCCAATAAATGGTTTTACCAGTTTCGACTTCGCTGCAAGTCGGGTTCTATTAATTTTGTGTTTTGCTGGCCGCAGCCGGCTGACGATGAACATGGAGAATGATGATGTCACAGTGGACTACGAAAAATATGCCTGACCAGCACGGACGGCTGGCCGTCGTAACAGGTACAGGCGGCTTAGGTTATGAAGATGCCTTGGCGCTGGCACGGGCTGGTGCGGAGGTCATCATAGCAGGCCGGAATCCCGCCAAAGGTGCGGAAGCGGTCAGCAAAATCCGTGCCCAAACCCCTGCCGCCAACGTCCGTTTTGAACAGCTAGACCTCGCCAATCTTGCATCGATTCAGGCCTTTGGTCAGCGGATGCAGGCCGAACACCGCAGACTTGATCTTCTCATCAATAATGCCGCCGTGATGACGCCCCCCAACCGCCAGCTCACATCCGATGGTTTCGAACTGCAATTCGGCACGAACTATCTGGGGCATTTTGCCTTAACCGCTCATTTGCTCCCGCTCTTGCGTAACGGAGCCAGCCCTCGTGTGGTCAACGTCGCCAGCGTTGCCGTCCGCAGTGGCGCGATTAATGTGGAGGATTTGCAGTCGGAACAAAGCTACGCGCCGATGGTCGCCTATGCCCAATCCAAACTGGCTAACCTCATGTTCTCCTTTGAGCTTCAACGCCGTAGCGCTGCCGCCAAATGGGGGATTTCCAGTATTGCCGCGCATCCGGGCATCTCCCGCACCGACCTGATTCCCAATGGGGCAGGGCGCACAAGCCTCTCTGGTCTCATCCGAAGCTGGCTCTGGTTCTTGTTTCAACCCGCCGCGCAGGGAGCCTTGCCAACCCTTTTTGCTGCCACCTCGCCGGACGCGAAAGCTGGAGCCTATTACGGGCCGCATCGCCTCAATGAAACCAGAGGCTTTCCTGCTCTAGCCA
>JAFLCH010000275.1 GCA_017303775.1 Anaerolineae bacterium
TCGCCTGCTCTATAAGCATGTCATCAAGCCGTTTGGCGTCGCCAAACCCCACATCATTCCCGACAATCCCGAACCGCATCGCTTTGCCATGCTCGTCGGCGCCGTCTTCAATGGCCTGGCCACGCTCGCCCTTCTCGCCGGAGCGCCAGCCCTCGGTTGGGTGCTGGTTGCCATCGTCGTTGTGCTCGCCAATCTCAACTTCTGGGTGAACTTCTGCGCCGGCTGCTGGATGTACTACCAGTTCAACCGGCTCGGCGTACCCGGCTTCACGCACTCACCCATCCAGCAAAAATCGTAACGACCAGCGAGTCAAAAAGAGTCACGCAATCATGCTCGAACGTGTTGTCATCGCCCTGCTGCTGCTCATCGTCGGATTTGTAGCCTACCGCCTTTTCAAGCGGTATCATATTCACAAAGCGACGGCCAACAGCCTTCTCGATCCCATCCTGCACCATCTTCAGCCGGGGATTCCGGTCATCGTCTACTTTACGACACCCGGTTGCATCCCCTGCCGTACACAACAGCAGCCGGCTCTGCGCAGCTTGCAGGATGAGTTGGGGAATGGTATTCAGGTCGTCACGATTGATGCCGCCGAAAATCTTGACGCCGCCAATCGGTGGGGCGTGTTTTCTGCCCCCACCACCTTTGTCTTGGATAGCACCCGTCAGGTCAGGCACATCAATCATGGCGTAGCGGATACCGCCGCGCTCAAACGGCAGCTTGACACACTGAGGGCAACAATTGACTGGCAGCAACCAACAACCCGAAAAGCATCCTGATTTCGTCTTTCTGACTCATGAACCCATGAACGGCAGCCCACCCATGCCCTTCTTGGTGCAGGAATTCATCACACCGGTTGATCTGTTCTTTATTCGCAACCACGGCACTGTCCCACAGATCAACCCCGATGACTTTCGCTTAACAATTGACGGTCTGGTGAACAAACCGCTCGAACTCACCCTCGATGCGCTTCGCCAATTCCCCCACGTAGAGGTCATGGCAACCCTCCAATGTGCCGGGAATCGCCGTCAGGAATTGATCGACATCGCCCCTATTCCCGATGAAATCGCATGGGGCGGCGCGGCCATTAGCACAGCCGTCTGGGGTGGCATCCGCCTCCGCGATGTGCTCATCGCCGCCGGCTTCGACCGCAAAGCGCGTCACATTGCCTTTTCCGGCGTGGATGAGGTCGAACGAAAAGAGGATACCTTTGGTTTTGGGGGATCAATCCCCGTGGAAAAAGCGCTCATGCCGGAAACACTCTTGGTCTACGAAATGAATGGTGAACCCCTCACCCCTGTTCATGGGTATCCCTTACGCGTGGTCGTCCCCGGCTACATTGGCGCGCGCAGCGTCAAATGGCTCACCCGCATCACCGCCCAAGCCGAGCCATCATCCAACTATTTCCAGCGCATAGCCTACAAACTCTTCTCGCCCAACGCCACACCCGAATCGGTGGACTGGGAACACGACGGCATCATGATGGGCGAAAACTCCCTCAACGCCGTCATCTGCTACCCCGGCGACAACGACACCCTCGCCCCCGGTGAAATCAGCGTCATGGGTTACGCGCTAGGCGACGGCTACAACCAGATCGAAAAAGTGGAAGTGTCCGGTGATTCAGGCCGTTCATGGTCGCGCGCCACCTTCCTCACCGACAATCAGGATCTCTGGGCGTGGCGTTTATGGGAAGCCCGTCTGCAAATTGACATCACCACCACCCACATCATCGCCCGTGCCACCGACACCGCTGGCAACTCTCAACCACGCGACACACAAGAAATTTGGAATTTCAAAGGTTATGGCAACAACGCGTGGCATCGCCTCAAAGTGCAGGTAAGAATTTGAGGCATCGCCGCCACTGATGAAAGATCATCCCGTCTCACAATAGACCGGTTCAACTGGCTCAGGGCGTGCTCGCCCCAAGCCTCTGTGGATATGCTAGAAAGGCAAACCCATGCAGCCCATAGTGGATACACTGAGTGATCTCACCAACGAAGAAATCCGGCGTTACAGCCGTCACCTCATCATGCCCGAAGTCGGCATCGAAGGTCAGAAAAAGCTCAAGGCCGCCAGCGTCCTGCTCATCGGCACCGGTGGTCTCGGCAGCCCCCTCGCCCTCTATCTGGCCGCCGCCGGAATCGGGCGCATCGGCCTCGTCGATTATGATGTTGTCGATGAAACCAACCTCCAGCGGCAGGTCATTCACGGCCAGACCAGCGTCGGTGTCCTCAAAATCGACAGTGCCGAAAAGCGCATGAAGGACATCAACCCCTTCCTGCAAGTCGATAAATACAACGTCCCCCTCACCTCGGAAAACGCCCTCGAATTGTTCGCCCCCTACGATGTCATCATCGACGGCACCGACAACTTCCCCACCCGTTATCTCGTGAACGATGCCTGCGTCAAGCTTGGCAAGCCCAACGTCTACGGCAGCATCTTCCGCTTCGAAGGTCAGCTCAGCGTCTTCTACGCCAAGGAAGGCCCCTGCTACCGCTGCATGTTCCCCACCCCACCCCCTCCCGGCCTTGTCCCAAGCTGCGCGGAAGGTGGTGTCCTCGGCATCCTCCCCGGCACCATCGGCACGCTCCAAGCCACCGAAGCCATCAAGCTCATCCTCGGCATCGGCGAACCCATGATCGGTCGTATGCTCCTCTACGATGCCCTCGAAATGAGCTTCACCAAGCTCAAGGTACGCAAAGACCCCCACTGCCCGGTCTGCGCTATTCCCGCCGAACAGGTGCAGTTGATCGACTACGAAATGTTTTGCGGCATGCCTGCCCATGATCACAGCGAATTCAAGGCCAGCACCAATGGCCATACTGAGGAGAAGAAAGACTTGGAAATCACCGTCACAGAACTCAAGGCACGTCTCGACTCCGGCGAAGATTTGCTCATCCTCGATGTGCGCGACCCTCACGAATGGGAAATCAGCGCCCTCGAAGGCTCGCTCCGCATCCCCAAAGGACAGATCGAAGCCGCCAAGAACGATGTCCTCGCCGGACGCAAAACCCCGGATGCCACCGTCCTCGCCCGCATCCCGACCGACCGCGAAATCATCGTTCAGTGCCGCTCTGGCAAGCGCAGCGCCGACTCCATCAAATTCCTACAGGAAGCCGGCTACCAGAACAAGCTCGTCAACCTCAAGGGCGGCATCCTCGCGTGGGCCGATGAAATCGACCCCTCCATGCCAAAATACTAACCCGTGCCCGCTTCACCCATGCCTCTCGCTTCACGGGGGGCATGGGTGACTTCAACCGTTTTCTCGTCGCCTAACTGCGATCCGGTTCATAAATCAACGCCGTCACGCCCGAACGAAACGCCTGTGCCTTCACCAGCTTCAACGTCGCCGCGATCCCTTCCCCGAACAACCGCTTTCCCTGCCCCACCACCACCGGATACACCAGCAGCCGGTAGCGATCCACCAGATCATGCGCCATCAACCCTTGCACCAGTGTCGCGCTGCCATGAACCGTAATATCAGTGCCGTCCTGCTGCTTCAGCTTGGCGATTTCCTCAAAAATGTTGTCCCGAATCAGAACCGAGTTATTCCATTCCACCGTCGCCAGCGTCGTCGAAACCACAACCTTCCGCACACCATTAAAGTAAGGTGCGCCTTCGTCAGGGCTGGTCGGCCACGCCATCGCGAATCCCTCATACGTCACCCGCCCCAGCAGCAGCGTATCGCTCGCGTTCGTCTCTTCACCCTTGAACGCCGCAGTCTCATCATTCCAGTAAGGCATTGTCCACGCCGGATTTTCCACCACGCCATCCAACGACACAAATTCAGTCACGACGATCTTTCTCATGTGGATTTATCCTTTTGCTCCTCAAGATCAATACCATCATCATACCCCGTCTGTGAACCGGCGTATTGCACAAAAGCGACATTTATTCGTTATTGCGAATATCGGAAATCTGGGCAGGTGTCTGCCCCATCAAATACTTGAGCGAGCGAGTCAGGTGCGGTTGGTCATAATACCCTGCCTGCTCCACCGTATCGAGGATCGAAGTCCCTTGCTGTAATAACATCAGCGCCCGTTTAGCCCGTTCAATCTGGTACAGCGTGCCCTGCGTCACCCCCGTCGCCCGCAGCACTCGCCGTTGCACCGAACGTGCCGACAGATCACTCACCTGCCCCCGCAGCGCCGCCTCCACAATCGGCTCATGCGCCAGCGCCCCCTGCCGCACCAATCGTTGAACGAACGTGTCAGCATTCTCGAAATCCGGGAGTGTCCACGCCGCCCCCTGTAACCAGAACGACTGCCCGCCCGCCTCCGGTAAACTCACGCCGTTGTCAACCAATTCGCTCGCCGGCAAATACGGCATGAAGGTTCCTAGCTTGAACTGAATCCCAAACACCTCCGCCGCTTCTGGCACAGGTGCGGGGCTTGCCTTCGTCTCCGGCCCGCGCACCCCCACCGTGATCACCCCCTTCTGTCGGGTGATCACCATTTCCAGATGGCTGGTTGCCGTCGAAGTGAAAGTACCGCCGCGCTCAATCTCAGTCCGCCACACCAGCTCGACTAGAGGCGAGTCAGAATCCCGTTCCTCAAACGCAAACTCCACCCTGCTGCCTCCCCAAACGCCCATCCAACCCAAACACATATTCTAGCTGAGTTTTAGAAAATGGGTGACGCAGCCGCGAACACGTGCTCACATCTCGCTCAGGGGAGCAGCAGCCAGAATGACGAGCCTCAAATCCCCTTCTGCCGCAGATATTGGCTCACGTCCACGTCGTACACCACTTCTTCCAGCGTCATCACCAGCCACGGCGCGGACTGATCCATCCAATGTGCCATATTCAGCGTCGGCAGCAGGATTCCCTCAATCTGCTTCCAGTTCATAGCCTCTGCCCGCCAGCCAACTTTCTCAGTAGCGCTCTCGCTTCGGTAGCGCATCGTCTCCAGATACCGCAGCAGTCCGCTCTCCGCGTCGAACACCGCCACAAACTTGTCTTCCCGATCCTCGAACGGCACATACAGCGCCGCGCTCGTGTCGTCAATCGCTTCCCATCGCACCCGTTTATCCGTCAGGTACACCGAAGGCAAGAACAACGACTCGGCCCACAAGCCCAGATTAGCTGCGCTGTTGGTTTTCGGTTGGTCATCCACCACCCCGAACGGCATCTCAAACAGGGAATGCCCGTCCACATACCGTTCATTCACCCGCATCAAAGGTCGCCCCAGCGCCATCGCTTCGATGTAATGCCGGTAGCTCCGCCCTGCCTCATGCACAAATCGCCACCGTACCGGCAGCGTCACCCCCATAATCCGGATATGCCCCCGTCCGCTGACCACCGCCGAATGAATGACCGGCATCTCTGCCCCGAACACCTGCCGGAAGAACCGCGCCACCGGGCTTGGCAGCCCATTCGGCACAGGCACAGTCCGTAAGCGCGGCGCGAGTTGTGGGAAAGGTGGAAAAGGCTGTACATCAAACATCATCACACCTC
>JAFLCH010000276.1 GCA_017303775.1 Anaerolineae bacterium
GCCCCCCATCGAGATCATTGCCAGCGCGCGTGCTTGATGTAAGCTTCTTTGTTGATGAGGTTTGACACGCCGCCTGCAACCGCATAAACTCTAACCTCAATAAGGTTAAATAGGGTTGGCTTCTTTAATCGAGGTTAATTTATGAGCAAATATTTTCTTGGCGTGGATGTCAGTACAACAGCGTCCAAAGCCCTCGTCATTGATGTGGATGGCAATGTCCTTGTCACCAAAGGTAATCCCCACGAACTCTCAACCCCCCGTCCTCTCTGGTCAGAGCAGGATCCTGAAAATTGGTGGCAAGCGGCCAGTAAATCGATCCGCGAAGTCCTCCAACAAATCCCTGCCGAGCAAATCGCCGCCATCGGTCTGACCGGCCAAATGCATGGGCTGACTTCGCTTGATCGCGATGGCAAACCGGTTCGTCCCGCCATCCTTTGGAACGATCAGCGCAGTACAGCACAGTGCGCAGCCATTACCGCGCGTGTTGGTGAAAAACACCTCTACCAGCACATCGGCAGCATTCTGCTCGCAGGCTTTACCGCCCCCAAAATCATGTGGGTTCGCGAGAATGAACCCGATGTCTACCAGCGCATCGCCCATGTCCTGCTCCCTAAAGATTACATCCGCTATCGCCTGAGCGGGGCATTTGTGGCCGATGTAGCCGATGCCTCAGGTTTTGGCCTCATGGACATCGGTAAGCGCGACTGGTCAGATGAAATGCTCGCAGCCTTCGACATTCCGCATAGTTGGTTACCCGAACTCTGCGAATCGCCCGAAGTCTGCGCATACGTGAGTGAAGAAGGCGCGGCGGCCACCGGCCTCAAAGTTGGCACCCCTATCGTCGGTGGTGCGGGTGACCAACCGGCCAGTGGTGTCGGTAATGGCATCGTCGTCAAAAACCAAACGAGCCTCACCATCGGCACATCCGGTGTAGCCTACGCAGCGAGTGACCGGTATGCCCCTGAACCAGATGGCCGTTTGCACACCTTCTGCGGCCCTATGCCCGGAACATGGTTGCACATGGGTGTCATGCTTAGCGCCGCCGGAGGTCTGCGTTGGTTGCATGATGAATTTGCTCCGACGCTCAGCTATGACGAATTGAACCGCCATGCCGAGTCTGTGCCACGCGGTTCGCTGGGCTTGCTTTTTGCCCCGTACCTCACCGGTGAGCGCAACCCTCACCCTGACCCATTTGCTCGTGGTGCATTCGTCGGTTTCACGCTCCGCCATGGCCTCCCCCACATGATTCGCGCGGTGATGGAAGGTGTTGCTTTCGGGATGCGCGATCAGCTTGAACTGCTTCGCTCTCTGGGTGTTAATCCGTCCGAAGCCGTTGTGGCGGGCGGTCTCGTCAACAGCCCGGTCTGGAAACACCTCACCACCGACATCATGGGCATTCCGCTCTACACCGTCAATACGGGCGAAAGCAGCGCCTTTGGTTCAGCCATCCTTGCTGCCGTTGGCGCAGGGGCTTATCCGGATGTACCAACCGCCTGTGCCCGCATGATCCGTCGCGTCGAAACGATCCAACCGGACGCACAAGGCGCTGCTGAATACGAGCGGCTCTATCCTGCTTTCCGGGGGCTTTATCCTGCCCTCAAAAACACCTATGCCGCGCTCGCCGAATTCGAGTCCTAGCCCGTTTCAGGCAGAGAGGTGCAATCAAATGACCTCTCTGCCTATTTGAGGCTTTTGTGTCCATGTTCGCGCGCATCACCCTGATCATGCTCACGTTGAGTACAACTTGCTTCATCTTGCTATGGGGCGCAGTAGCCTATGGTCGTGAGTTTGCGCGCCCCGAAGATGCCCGCGCAAACAGTATTATCGCCTGTAATGAACATCCTTGCGTCCTAGGCCTCATTCCGGGTCGAACACTTTGGCACGAAGCACAAACGCATCTCGCTCGCTGGGACGCCGCCGTCTCACTCAAAACAATTCAGGTAACCGTTAACCCACGAGCCGAAGCATCCTTCTACCAATCCGTCAACGGAGTCGCCCTCGGTCGCATCGCCCTCAGATTCGACCAACCCCTTTCTGTGGGTTGGCTCGTCTCCCATTATGGGCCGCCTTGTGGCATCACCATCTACCGCACCACCCGCACCGCCACACTCCGTTATGCCTTCCTGTTAGCAAATATTCGTTTGGATCACGATCAAGTCGGCGCACATACGCCTATCCTCAGCATCCACTTCACCGATCCGGCCTTCAAATCAACGCAGCAGCCCAATCTATGTGTGGATAACATCACCAATGGCGCACAAAATTACCATTGGAAGGGTTTCGCCCCGCTTTGGTTTTACACCGGCCAGAACACCTGATTATTTTGATGATGAGAAAGAGGAGCTAACGGGTTCGTTCGTCTTCTTCGAGGACAGCCTGTGCGGTAATCGAATCCGTCGCCAGTGCCTTAATATACCCGCCGCGCAGCGCACCGAGGATCGACCGTTTCTTCGGCAGCCCACAGGCCACCGCCACAACAAACGGAATCCGTCGTAAATCGGTCAGGCTGATCGCCACCACACGCTGATTAATGTCAAAATCCGAGTTGCCATTCATATCAAAATACTTGCCCGCCGTCTCGCCCACCACACCTAACGTGCGCAGTTCATAGAGCTGCTGCTCGGTCAAATGTCCGGCGCGTAGGAAGCTCGATGACTCCCGTTCAGTCGTCCCAACCCCCACCAGAGCAATCTGCGCTTTACGTGCTTGGTTCAGCGTCAGTTGAATCGTCGGCTGCTCCAGCAGAATATCGCGCGCCGTCTGGCTGTCCACGAACAACGGCGCATGCATGTAGTGATACTGCCCACCCAACTTCGTCGCCAGCCGCCGCGCCAGATCAGGCCCGTCGATTTCCGAAACAACCGTGCCAACCGTCCCCAATATCTGAACCACATCAATGTGCAAAACGGGATGTGGCGTGAGCGCGTTAACTGCCGAGGCAACCCCCGTTCCCCATGCGATCCCCAGCACGGTGTTCGGCCTCAAAATACCTTCCAGATACCACGCGGCCAACTGTCCCGCCGCCGCCAACCGCTCACTATAATCCGCGTTCCGCTGGTCAACCACCATCGCCTGATGCAGCCCGAACCGTTCTTGGAAGTCACGTTCCAGCGCCGGAGATGTCGCAATACGCTTGTGGATACGAATCTCCACCAACCCCTTTTGCTTGGCCTCTTTCAACAGGCGCGAAATATTCGACCGCGAAATTTGCAGCATCTCTGCAATTTGTTGTTGGCTGTAGTCATACTCATAGTACAGAGACGCAACCCGTGTCAGCAGATCTTCGCGGTTTTCCGAATACATTCCACACCGAATTTTTGTTTAAGCTAGGTAGCACGTGCAGGAAATATATGATTCATTCTAAACGCTTTCTCAGCGAGACTCAAATCAGGTTCTGTCGATTGGTAAATTCTATTTCGCGTCATTCAGGTGCTGACGGTAACGTTCATCCACCGCGTTCATCTTCGCCACCTTCGGCGCGGAACGCCCCCCGCTGAACTCCGCCTCCAGCCATACATCAATGATTTTCTTCGCCAGTTCCGGCCCGATCACCCGTGCGCCCATCGTGATCACCTGCGCATCATTACTCTTGCGTGCCCGTTCTGCCGAATAGGTATCATGGCACAGCGCCGCCCGCACTCCCGGCACTTTATTCGCCGTAATGCTCATCCCGATTCCCGTGCCGCATACCAAAATTCCCCGTTCACAGCGCCCCCCTGCAACAGCTTCCGAAGCGCTCACCGCAATATCCGGGTAATCAACCGGATTCAGATCATGTACCCCAAAATCTTCAACTTCAATCCCCATACTCTTCAGATGATCCCGCAGCACATCCATTAAAGGCAGTCCCGCCTCATCACATCCCAATGCAATTCGCATCATACACCTCATTCATCTTTCGTCATGGTCGTACGTCAGCGCCGTCAGTCGGTCAACATACGTTTGCAGCGCCGGGAAGATCCCCACATACACTTCTTTATAGAGTCGGTCATAGATCTTGTGCGTCTTTTCTGACGGTTCAAAACGCTGTTCGGTCGAGGTCATCGCCGCCGCTGCATCCCGCACCGTCCCATACCAACCGACCGCCGCCGCTGCCAGAATCCCCGCTCCCAGATTAGTAGCCTCGGTGGTGCTCGCTCGTGTCACCTTCCGTCCCGTCACATCCGCCACAATCTGGCACCACAACCCGCTCCGTGAACCACCACCCATCAGGATGAATTCATCCAGCTCATGTCCGGTAGCTTTCGCCACCCCTTCCATCGCCAGCCGGTGTTCATAAGCAATACCTTCGAGGATCGCGCGGTAAAAGTGCTCACGTCGGTGCGCCCCAGTCCATCCAATCGTGATCCCTGTCGCCCCTGCGTCCCAGTAAGGTGGCATCACCGCGTTCCAATACGGCACCAGCATCAATCCCAACGACCCCGGCGGCAGCTTGCTCGCCGCCACTTCCAATAATTCCTCCGCCGTCAAGGGCAGCTTCAAGTTGCCCACATCCGGTCCGAACTGATCCACAAACCAGCTCACCGTGAACGTTCCGCCGCCCAGCACCTCTTCCGGCACAAACGCCCCTGCAATCGGTGAGCACAGTGTACGGAAATACTGGCTGTGAACATAGGTATCCGAATGTGCGCCGGAGACCATCGCCGTACCGAGGTTCAAATAGGCCTTCCCCGGTGAGGTGATATTGGCGCCCAGCCCCGCGCTCTGCCCATCGCCAGCCCCCGCCACAATCGGCGTGCCGGGGTTCAGGCCGGTCAGTTCAGCCGCCCGCTCATTCACTTCCCCCAACACACTCCCCGGCGGCACAATGTCTACGAACTTTGCCGGATCAAAACCCAGCTTGTGCATCAACTCGTGTGACCAATCTCCCGCCTGCATATCAATCAACCCCATCGGGTCAGCGCACGGCAGACTTGTCACCCAACGTCCGGTCAAGCGATAGACTAAAAACGCGTGTACATCCAGTATCTTATAGGCGCGCCGGATGACTTCTGGTTCATGTTGCTGTAGCCAGACCAGCTTCGGCAGGGATTGTTTTGTGGAAGGTCCTTTGCCGGTAATCGCGTGAATCACATCATTGCCAACCCGCTGATCCAGTTCATCCAATTGCAAGCGTGAGCGTTCATCCAGCCATAGAATCGCGTTACGGATCGGTTGGCAGTTCTCGTCCACCGGCACGAACGTCTCGCGCTGATGTGTGATGCACATCGCCGCCACACGCCCCACCCCCACTTGTGCGGTCACACTCCGCAGCACCGAGCACAACGATGTCCACCAATCCTCGGCCCGCTGCTCGTACCAATTCGGCTGTGGCGAAAACATCTCGAAACTAGCGCGGCTCTGTGCCACCGTCCGCCCCTGCTTATCCCACGCAATCGCCTTGACAGCGGTTGTGCTGCTGTCCACTCCAATAACCAGATCTCTTTCCACGCTTCAAT
>JAFLCH010000277.1 GCA_017303775.1 Anaerolineae bacterium
CGGCGTCCCGGTGGAACATCGACGGCGGTTGGCGTTCAAACCGTTGGCAGCAAGTTCGATGCCGCCGCGCCATCCCCTCCACTGCGCCAGACAGCCCCGCCCATGCCGCAGGGCGATGCGTTAGCCGTCCTCGAAGTGGTCGAAGGGCCGGATGCCTTCGTCGCCGGTGTGCCAGTCGGCAAGCACATCGAAATCCGCGAACGACGCATGACGATCGGGCGCAACCCCAAACAGGTTGATATTCAACTCTACAGTTTGGAAGAAACCAGCAGCGTCAGCCGCTTACACTGCTCGTTGGAATTTCACGAGGCGCTGCAATGCTTTTTCCTGACGGATGAAGGCTCGTCTTCCGGCACGAAGGTCGATGGCCGCTCCATCACCCCGCACAAAGGCCACTCGCTCAAAGATGGCGACCTGATCGAACTCGGCGGTATCGTCACCAATGGCGCGATCCTCCGCTTTCATTCGTCCTACAACCCGCCGGAGCGCTTGAGCGTAGAACCGGCGATCTCCCCGCGTGATACGCTGCGCCAGAACATCGCCCAATTAGGGCTGCGCGGCACAGCGCCGCTCCGTCAGGATGTGTTTATCAGTTACAGCCGTCGTGACCGCGATGCGATGCACCGCATCCGCGAAGCCCTCACCGCCGCCAACCTCACCGTTTGGAGCGATGAAGACCTCGAACCGGGCAGCCCTTCATGGCGCGCCGATGTGCAGCGGGCCATCGAAAATGCAAGCTGTGCCGTCGCCATCCTCTCGCCGGACGCCAAAGGCTCGGAATGGGTGAGCGAAGAACTCGGTTACGCCCGCATCCGCAAGCTGCGCCTGTTCACGGTGCTGGCGCGCGGGGACGAAAGCAACGCCATCCCCTTGGGCTTGACGGGCGTTCAGTGGATCGACATGCGCTCGGACTACGAATCCGGGATTGCCGACCTCGTCCAGCAAAACGCGCTGGATCAACTGGTCGTCGTCATCCGCGAACACCTCGGCAAGTAATCCGGCAGCGCCCTCTATTTGCCGAAAGTCATGTTCTTTCGTAAACTAACCGGAACATCAGCGATGGGGGGCATCCATGACGACGGGCATCACGGACATCAATTTGAAAGTCCTGATTATGGACACGGATTTTTACGCGCTCCATGCTGCGAATAGTTTTCTAGCGTGGGATCGCCGCACCCGTGTCACCAATCTGTCCGAATCGCTGGAAGAAATGTGGGACTACATCAGCCACAACCCCCTCGCCGAACTGCCGGACATCATCCTCCTCGAAGCCGATCATCTCGGCGGGCCAACCGGCCTGAAGAACACCGTCCAATCGCTCTATAAACGGGTAGAAGGGGTGCGCGTCATCTGCATCGGGCAGGAAGCCGACCCCGATCTGGTCGAAGCGGCTGCCGAAGCCGGCGCATCCGGTTTCTTGCTCAAGCAGGATGTGCGCTTGCAGATCGCATGGGCGATTGTTTATACCCTCGACCACGATTACACCATCACCACGGGCATCGCTCGCGCCTGCGCCGGTCGCTTCCATCACCGCATCTTCCACGCCAGCGTCCTCCCCGGCATGCGCAAGTTCCCCGAACTCACCCGCCGCATCCATCAGGCGCTCAAACTCGCTGTGCTGGACGGCTTGCCCGCGCACCTCGCCGCCGACGAAATGGGCATCAGCCTGCACACCATTCGCGGCTACATCAAAGAAGGTTACCGCATCCTCGAAGCGCACGACGAAACCGAATATCCGGTGGATATGACGCCGCAGGAACGCGCCTTCATGCGCCTCACCGCGTTCAGCGAGAATAATGAAGAGCTGGATAACATGCAGAACTACCAGCGCGAGTCGGTCGAATAGCGCCTCACGTACCCTGCCCGCCCAGATACGCGTCCTGAATCGCACGGCTGTCCAGTAGTTCAGCCGCCGCGCCCTCCAGCACGATATGCCCGTTTTGCAGCACATACCCCCGATGCGCGATTTGCAGCGCCAGATTAGCGTTCTGCTCCACCATAAAAATCGTTGTGCCCTGCTGGTTGATGGTCTGAATCAACTCCAGCACCCGTTCCACGAAGGCCGGTGAAAGCCCCATCGTCGGCTCGTCCATGCAAATCATGCGTGGCCGTCCCATCAGCGCCCGCCCGATTGCCAGCATCTGCTGTTCGCCGCCGCTCAGCACACCGCCCCGCTGCCCCAGCCGCTCCTTCAAACGCGGGAACAGCGCCAGCATCCGCTCGTAATCGTCGTTCACGGCCTGCCGGTCACGGCGGTGATACGCACCCATCAACAGATTCTCGCGCACCGTCATATTCGAGAAGATGCGCCGCGCTTCCGGCACCGACCCCATCCCCAAGCGGATGATCTGCGGAGTCGCCATCCCGCTGATCTCCACCCCGTTGAAGAAAACATGACCGGCGCGCGGCTTCACCAACCCCAAAATCAGCTTCATCGTCGTGCTTTTACCGCTGGCGTTCCCTCCCAGCAAGCACACAATCTCGCCGTGCAGCACCCGCACGTTCAGGTCAAAATGCACCTGTACCGGCCCATAATACGTGTCCACATGTTGCAGTTCCAGCAAAGGTTGTGTCGTCATCAGCCTGCCACCGCTGAACCATCCGTCGCTTCAACCGTCTGTTCAGGGCGCGGCTGCTTCTGCCCCAGATACGCTTCGATCACGCGCGGATTGTTACGGATCGCTTCCGGCGCACCTTCCGCGATCTTCTCGCCGTTGTCCATCACCATCACCCGGTCGGAAAGCGCCATCACCAGCGGCAGCTTATGCTCGATCAGCAGAATCGTCAGCCCCTGCGCCTTGAGCTGGCGGATGAACTCCAGCATCTCCGCCGTCTCCGTCAGGTTCATGCCCGCCGTCGGCTCATCCAGCAGCAGCAGCCGTGGATGCAGTGCCAGCGCCCGCGCCAGTTCCAGCCGCCGCCGGTTGGCGTAAGACAGGCTGCTGGCCGCTTCATGCAAGCGCGGCGTCAGCCGTTCCCCGAAGCGCGCGATGATCGCTTCGGCCTCGGCTTGCAACTGCGCTTCCTCCGCCCGCGCCTCCCGTGAACGCACCAGCGCGCCCGCCAATTCCAGCGCCAGATTTCGTGGGCGCGAAGCCTTCCGCCGCGTGTGCGCCCCCACCAGCACATTGTCCAGCACGCTCAAATTGCCGAACACCCGCCCGTGCTGGAACGTCCGCGCGATCCCCCGTCCGGCGAATTGATCCGGTCGCAGCCCCACCAGTGACCGCCCATCAAAACGGATCGCCCCCTGCGTCGGTTGATCCGTCCCCGTGATCAGGTTGAAAAGGGTCGTCTTGCCTGCCCCATTCGGCCCGATGATGCTCAGGAATTCGCCCTCGTTCACCGCTAGGCTCACCCCGTCCACCGCCCGCACGCCGTCAAAGTAACGTGAAATCTGTTCCACTTCCAGCAGTGCCATCGCTCACTCCGTTCCCATCAAACCCTGCGGACGGAAGCGGATCAGCAGCACCAGCACCAGCCCATAAAACAGATAGCGGTAATCCACCAACCCCCGGAACAACTCCGGCAGAATCGTCAGCGACAGCGCCCCCACAATCGCCCCGATGATGTTCCCCATCCCGCCCAGAATCGCCATCGTCAACCCTAAAATCGAAGTCGAATTGTTGAATGTCTCGTTGTTGATATAGGTGTACATATGCGCCGTGAACGCCCCGCTCAGTCCGGCGATGAAGGCGCTGCTGGCGAAGGCCAACGCCTTATAGCGGTACAGGTTGATGCCGTAAGCCTGCGCCGCCACCTCATCCTCGCGCAGCGCCCGCCACACCCGCCCCAACGATGAACGCACCAGCCGCCACTGAAACAGCGCCGCCAGCAGCAGCAGCGCCAGCGAATACCAGTACACCTCGCGCGGCATGAACACATCGACTCCCAAAATTGACGGCGGCGGAATGCGCGTCAAGCCCAGCGGCCCCTGCGTCAGGGAATCCCAGTTGAGGATGATCTGGCTCACGATCTCGCCGATGCCGATGGTCGCAATCGCCACATAATGCGCCCGCAGCCGGAAGGCCGGCAGCACCAGCAGCGTCCCCAACCCCGCCGAAAGCACCCCGCCCGCCAGCAGCGTCAGCTCGAACGGCCAGCCCAGCCGCAGCGCCAGCAGCGCCGAGGTGTACGCCCCGATCGCCAAAAATCCCGCCTGCCCCAGCGACATCTGCCCCGCCGTCCCCGTCACCAGCGTGATGCTCAGCGCCACCATTCCCATCAGCCATGCGTTCGTCAGCACTTGCAGCAAATACGGGTCGCGCATGAACAGCGGCAGCGCCAGCGCCACCCCTGCCGCCGTGATCACCGCCCAGCGTGGCACGCGCACCGGCTTACGATAAGCGATGAATGTCCCCGTCAGCGGTTCCGGCGGCGGCTGTCGGCGCGGGTTGAACAATCCATTCGGGCGGAAGATCAGCATCCCGATCAGGATAACGAAGGTGAACAGGTTGCGGTAAGACGGCCCCAGCACCGCCACCCCGTAACTTTCCACCACCCCCAGCACCAGCCCGCCCACCAGCGCGCCCGGAATATTCCCCAGCCCGCCGATCAGGTTGGCCGTGAACCCCTTCAACCCGGCCTGAAAGCTCATCGTCGGGTAAACAGTCTGGAAGTACATGCCCACCAGCATCCCCGCGATGCCGCCCAAAATCGCCGCCAGCGCGAACGCCCAGCGGTTGGTCGCGTTCACGTCCACGCCCATTTGCAGCGCCGCCTCACGGTCTTGCGCCGTCGCCCGCAGCGCCCAGCCCAACCGTGTATACCGCAGGATCACATACAGGATCGCCGCCGCGCTCAGCCCCGTCACCGCGATCAACACATCCAGCGTCCCGATGCTCCCGCCGCCGATGGGAATGCGCGTGGACGGCAGCGGGTTCGGGAACGACTGCGGATCAGGCGTGAAGATGATCTGCACCAACTGGTCGAGGATGAAGCTGATGCCGATTGTCGCCAGCAGCGGCGAAATCCGCGCCGCGTTCTGCAGGCTGCGCAGCCCGAAGCGCTCGATGAGCACACCGATCACCCCGCACACCACCGCCACCGCCGCGAAGGCCACCGGCAGCGGCAAGCCGTACCGCGTGACGCACACCCAACCGACATACCCGCCGATCATGTACACCGAACCGTGCGCGAAGTTAATCAGGTTGCCCACCCCGAAGATGATGGCCAGCCCCACCGCGATCAGCGCGTAAATATTGCCGATCACCAGCCCGTTGATCGTTTGGTCAAAAAAGACTCGCAGGAAGGAATCCATGTGCGCCTGTTCTAGTGGGTCTGCGCCGCGACATCCGCCGCCCGTCGCAGTGCATGCAAATTGTCGGACGGAACATCCACGTTCGTGCCGCACCCCGGCGTCAGCAAAAAGCGCCGTCCCTGCGTGGCACGAATCGC
>JAFLCH010000278.1 GCA_017303775.1 Anaerolineae bacterium
GCCGCCGCATCGCGGTGAGCGTGGATTACCTGCCGTACTACGACAGCTACCAACTGACGGCGACGGTGCGGCTGGCGCTGGTGAACTTTGACACGGATGTGGCGTCCGCGCTGTATAACATCACGGTCTAGACGCGACTTGTTCGTACTTGGGGAGGGTGTTTTTACCTTCCCCAAGACTCGCATCAATCTACATGTATGCAGCCGCAAAATGTGGCAAAAATGAGGTTACTTTTCATCATCCAAGAGGAGTGCAACGTTGGAATATTTTTTAGTTGTTGACGCCTCGATGAAGGCCACTATAATCAAGACATGGCTCATCCCTTTTTGAGCCTTCCGAAACCATGTTGAATGGTTTTATTGGGAGGAACATAATCTGTCATGTTCAACCACAGTCACGCGACGACTATAACCGCGAAATCCCCCTCTGATGAGCGCCCATCACCCCCTGAAAATTCTGGTGCTGCGAACCCCGATGAAGAGCCTCCCCATCTCGCATCCATGACGGCTGATACGACGATTGCACGCAGCCCGCGTCCGGCGCTGTGGGCGGATGTGCCTGCGGAGCAGTGGGACGATTGGCGCTGGCAGTTGGCGAACCGGCTGAACACGGTTGATGATCTGGCGAAGGTCATCCATCTGACGGCTGAGGAGATGGCCGGATTGACCGCCGAGGACAAGTTCCGGGTGGATGTGATCCCGTACTTCGCCAGTTTGATCGACCCCGATGACCCGCACTGCCCGATCCGGCGGCAGGTGATTCCGCTGGGGCGGGAACTGCAAGCGTTTGAAGGCATGATGGAAGATAGTCTGGCGGAGGACGCGCACAGTCCGGTGCCGGGGCTGGTACACCGCTATCCAGACCGGGTGTTGATGCTGATCACGACGCAGTGCGCGAGTTACTGTCGCTACTGCACCCGCAGCCGAATCGTGGGCAATCCGCACCAGACGTTCAGCAAGGCGGATTTTGAAGCGCAGTTGGAATATTTGCGGCGGACGCCACAGGTGCGGGATGTGCTGATCAGCGGGGGTGATCCGCTGACGCTGGCACCGAAGACACTCGATATGATTTTGCGGAGTTTGCGCGCGATTGAGCATATTGAGATCATTCGCATCGGCAGCCGCGTACCGGTGTTCTTGCCACAGCGCGTCACGGACGAGTTTTGTGCGATGCTGCGGCAGTATCATCCGCTGTGGATGAACGTCCACATCAACCACCCGAAAGAGATCACGCCAGAATTGAGCCGCGCGCTGGGCAAGCTGGCCGACGCGGGGATTCCGCTGGGCAACCAGACGGTGCTGCTGGCGGGGATCAATGACAGTGTGCATATCCAGCGCGAACTGGTACACCGGTTGGTGCGGAACCGGGTGCGCCCGTATTACCTGTACCAGTGCGATCTGGTGAAGGGCGCGGGGCACTTCCGCACGACGGTGGCGAAAGGTGTGGAGATCATCGAAGGGCTGCGCGGGCATACCAGCGGCTACGCGATTCCGACGTATGTGGTGGATGCGCCGGGCGGCGGTGGCAAGATTCCGGTGATGCCGCAGTATCTCATCAGCCAAGCGCCGGGGCGGGTGGTGCTGCGGAATTATGAAGGGTACATCAGCACTTACGATGAGCCGCTGAATTATGATCCCAGCTTGATCGACCACCTTGACCGGCAGACGACGCGGCGAGCGGAAGCCGGTCAAAGCGGTGTCTCCGGTTTGCTGGCGGGGGAGGCGCATGTCATCAAGCCGGAAGGGTTTGATGCACTGCACCAGCGCGGGGCTGCGGCACACCGGCTCAACCGTGATCCGGCTAAATGGCAGCCGTACCACAGCGTCAACGGGCATGAGGCGGTTGATGCGAGCGACGACGACATGGCGGCGCAGGCGAACGGCAGCAGACCAGACGAACCTTAATATTTTTGCGCTCTCAAGGTGTCCATCACCGCCGGACGACGATGAGGGTTATTCAAACTGTGTGTTGAGGATGATGATATGCGTATCGCGGTTTTAGCGAATTTGAAGATGAACGCGCCCCATTATGAGGGGATGCCGGTTGACCGGTGGGATGACTTGGATACGCCGTACACGATGGATGCCATCGTGGGCGTGATGCGCAACCTCGGACATGAGGCCGAGTTCTTCGAGGCGAACATTCTGCCGCCGTACAATCTGGTGGAACGGCTGCGGGCTTACCAGCCTGACCTGTGCTTCAATATGTCGGAGAGCCACTTCGGGGACGCGCGCGAGTCGCAGATTCCGGCGGTGCTGGAGATGCTGCGGATTCCGTACAGCGGCAGCCGGTTGTTCCCGCTGGCGCTGGCGCTGGATAAGGCGATGACCAAGCGCGTGCTGCATTATCATGGGCTGCCGACGGCGGAGTTCCAAGTGTTCGAGGCGGGGGATGAGGCGCTGAACCCGGAGTTCTTGAACGGGGGCGGTGAACTGCGCTACCCGCTGCTGGTTAAGCCGAACGCCGAGGGGACGAGCATGGGGGTGAGCGCGGAGAGCATCGTGCGCAGCGTGCCGGAACTGCGGGCACGGGTCGCGAGCCATCTCCAACGTTACAACCAGCCGGCGCTGGTGGAGCGCTTCATCGAGGGGCGCGAGGTGCTGGTGGGCATGGTCGGCAATTTGCCAGCGTTGACCTTCATGCCGATTCTGGAACTGGATCACGCGGCGTATGGGGATGATCACCCCGGTGTGTATACCAACGCGATGAAGAACAACGGTGATCTGGAGGCGTATCATTATCTTTGCCCCGCGCCGGTGAGCGATGCACTGCGGGCGGAACTGCTGCGGCTGGGCGAGGCGACATTCCGGGCGCTGGGGTGCTGCGATGTGGCGCGGGTGGACTTCCGCTTGGACGCCAATGATGGGGATAAGCCGTATATTCTGGAGATCAATCCGCTGCCGGGACTCAGCCCCGGTTACAGCGATTTGTGCCTGCAAGCGCTGGCGATGGGCTGGGATCATACCCGTTTGGTGAGCGCGATCCTCGACGCGGCGCTGGTGCGGCACGGCCTGCGTGACCCGATCCGTGTTTGATGCGGACGCAGGGCATAGGCTGTGAGATGTGCCCTGCAATTTATATTCCTTCCCTCCGATCCTCATTCTTCACTTGCCAGCCATACCAGACCGCATTAAAGTATCAGAAGGTGAACAACACAGAATCGGATCAGGTTAGCCGGTTCTGCAATCGACACGTTGAGGATGCGTATGGCGAAATCACAATCCCTTATCCGCGATATTGTTCAGGTGCTGCTGTTTGGCTTGGGCATCGGCGTCTTGCTGACGGTGATTGGCTTTGTGGTGTCGCTCGCCGTTGGCATTCCGGCGCTCAAGACGGCGGAAGGCGGGAACGGCGGGGTGAATATCGCCGCGCTCATCCCCACGCCCGTGCCACCGACGGCGACCCCGACCGAGATTCCATGTACCGCGCCGGAATGGTGGGCGGCGAACAGCGTGGCGATGGGCGAGGTGTTCACACAGGCGCGCGCTACTACGGTACAGACTCGTGTGCCGGATGTGCAGACGGCTCAGGCAGCGCTCAAGGTGTGGCAGACCAGCTTTGAATTGACTGACCAAGCGCCACCCTGCGCCAACGGCGTTAAACAGGCGGCGTTGAACGCGGCTCAGCAGGCGAATGACCTTTACAACTACTTCGTCACCACCAGCACTGATGCTGACCGCGCCCAACAGGCGATCCGGCTGGCGGACGCGCTGCTCGGCGTGTACGACGGGTTGGAGGCGCTGGACGTGAACGTGACGGATCAGTGGCTGCTGGATGTGCGCGATTACACGCGTTCCGACTGTCCGGTGGCACGCTGGTACACCGAACAGTTCATCGGACGCGGTTACAAGACTTACTTCGATAACCCGCCGCGCATCGATGTGCAAAACCTGACCAGCGCGCAGATGAACGAAATGCTGGTGCAGATGCGCACCTTCCGCAGCAGCTTGAACACCGATAAAGCGAACTTCCCGGCTTGCGTGATCGCGGCGACGGATTACCTCATCAATTACTTTGACGCAGGTATGAACGCGCTGAACTCGGCGCTGAACGGGGATATGAACAGCCTACAGGGATCGCTGGTGCTGCTGCCAACCGCGCTGAACGCCTTTTACGCCGAAATCGCCAAACTCGATCCTAACCTCGTCCGGTAAACAAACGGCAGCACGGGCGCATCCGGTTAACGATGCGCCCGCGCCGGTTAACGTTTGGGCTGCTGGTTGAGGACCATCCAGTACAATCCGAGCTGCTGCACCGCTGTGATGAACTGGTCGAAGTCGACCGGTTTGCGAATGTAACTGTTCGCCCCCATGGCGTAACTGTTGACAATGTCTTCCTGATGTTTGGACGAGGTGAGGATGACGACGGGCAGGAATTTCGTGCGCTCGTCGGCACGGATGCGCTGTAACACTTCGAGTCCGTCGATCTTGGGTAGTTTGAGGTCGAGCAGGATCACCTGCGGCATCTGCGAGGTGTCGCGCCCGCTGTACGAGCCTGTGCCGAACAGATAATCCAGCGCTTCCACCCCATCCCGCGCGACGACAACCTCGTTCCCGATGTTGCTTTTTTTGAAGGCGCGGAGGGTCAGAACTTCATCATCCTGATTATCTTCAACAAGTAAAATAACTGCCATCATGTCCTCCCGCATGAATCAACTCAGATTGTTGTACGAGGTAGTGTGAAATAGAAGGTGCTGCCGACGTGTAATTGGCTTTCCGCCCAGATACGACCGCCATGACGTTGAATGATGCGCTGACAGGTGGCAAGGCCGATTCCCATCCCATCAAATTCCGTCGGGCTGTGAAGTCGTTCAAAGGCGCGAAAGAGTTTGTTGGCGTATGTCATGTCGAAACCGACGCCGTTGTCGCGCACGAAATAGATGGTTTCTTCATCCTGCCGGTTTTCGCCGAATTCGATGCGGGCGAGGGGCTGCTTGCCAGTAAACTTCCACGCATTGCCTAAGAGATTCGTCAAGGCGATGCGCAGCAAACGGGAATCTCCCTTTGCGATCATGCCATCCTGTATTTGAAATTCGGCGCTGCGCTCCGGGTCACGCTCGTGACATTCGCTCAGGATATTTTCCCCGATCTGGCTGAGGTTGACCGGTCTATAGTCGAGTTCGCTGCGAGTCAACTGGGCTAATTCCAGCATGTCATCAATCAAGCGGCTCATGCGCTGGCTGGCAAGACGGATGCGCTGTATATATTCGCGCCCTTCATCGTCCAGACGGTCTTGATAATCTTCGAGTAGGGCATGGCTGAAACCATCCAGCGCGCGCAGCGGTGTGCGCAGATCATGCGAGACAGAATAGCTGAAGGATTCCAGCTCTTTGTGGGCGGCGGTCAGTTGGGCGAGCTGTCCGGTTCGTTCTTCGATCTGCTCCGCCAG
>JAFLCH010000279.1 GCA_017303775.1 Anaerolineae bacterium
GCAGCCGCGCCATCGACCCCACCAATCCCGTTTGGGACGGGCTAGGGCGCATGCTCAACGGCCTCTACGAACTGCTCGGCTCCTACCAGATTTATGTCCCCGCCGCCGATGGCTCGGACTTGGCCGATTGGCTCGTCAGCACCCGCAACGATCTGCTGCCCTTCCGTGAACGCCTTTTTGACGAAATGCTCGTCGGCATGATCGGCGGCCTCGAATCTGCTTCGCAGGCATGGGCAACCTATGCCGATACCACCATTCAAGGGGATCGCATCGGCTCAATCGAAGCCCTCGCCGAAGCCGTCGATTCCGTCAGCACCATCAGTCCTACCCTTGCCGGTTGGCTCAATCAGGTGCGCACCATCATCACCAACGCCCAGTATGTCGAGCGTCACGCCCTCTACGGGGGCTTGGGTCGCGCCCTCGCCGATGGTTGGGAAGCATTCGACCGCAGCCGCCTCGCCGATGCCGAACGCTTGGGGCAGCAGGCCTATGAAATCGCCCGCGACGATGCCCAGCGTTTCGCCGCCGGTCGCCTGCGTGAACTCAGCAAGCTCGCCCGCGATTGGTCGGAGCGCAGCGGCGTCGGCAACATCAAAGGCACACAGGCCGCCCTCTACGCCGTCGAACAGTTGTATACCGAAGAAGAACTCCGCATCCGCGATCACTTCTCGTCCCAGATGCCCAGCAAGGAAACCTATCTCAAAGCCATGGGCAAAGGGCTGGTCGAACTCTACAGCCGTCACAGCACCGCCGCCCCCCACATCCTTTTCACCAACTTCGTCCTGCTCGGTGTGCTCGATGCCCACGACGGCCAGCTAGAGGACGCCGACTTCTGGCGCGAAGCCGCCAACCGTACCCTCGGCGATTACGCCCCCCGTCACGGCCTCCCGCGCATCTTGGGCGAATTCATCGACCGTCGTCGTGAACTCATCAACGCCGCCAACCTCATCAACCACATCGACAGTCAGGCTAACCTCCACCTGCTGGAAATCACCCGCAAAAAGCTGGAGGATAACCCGCAGGCGCGCACACTCGCCGCCGGCATCCACAGCCTCCGTGAAGTCGAAAACGCCCTCCGCGACTGGTCAGATGGCGAATTCCGTCCGGCAGGCATCAAGTTGGAAAATGCCATCCACAGCATCAGCGAAGTCGAACAAGCCGCCTCCATCACCCTCACCGCCTATCGCTCGTGGCTCATGGAACTGCAAGCCGGTGCTGCCGAACTGCACAATCAAGCTCGCCAGATGAACGCCACCATCGAAGCCAAACCCGCCGAGCCGCAGGGCATCATTCGCGGCGCGCTCCAGCGCATGGTTGATGTCACCGAACGCCTGCTCGGAGAAAATTACCTCACCACCCTGCGCGGCTGGCGCGACACCTACGAGTCCTTCCTCTCGGTCTACACCGACAACTCCATCCGCCGCAGCGAGAAGCTCAACCGCTTCAACCAGTTGTTCCGCGCCATGTTCATCGACCGGCATCCGGCCTATTCGCTCTACCGTCACTGGTACGACCTCACCGACAACGCGCCCGAATTTCCCGCGCCGCCCACCTCGGAACCCACGCCCCGCATCGACGAAGACGTGGAAATCCGCGAGAACATCTACACCGGTTCGCGCTACCTCGATGACCCCGAACAACCCGCCGCGTCCCGTTTCCGCCTGCCCCGTCCCGCCCTGTTGCTGGTCGGCGCTGCCGCCCTCATCGGCCTGCTCATCATCGTCGTCTCGCTCATCAGCCAGAGCGCCGCGCCGCAGGTCGCCGTCACCATCACCGCCACCCCCACCATCGATCAAACCGCCGCCAGCGCTGTCGCTGTCGAAACCGAACCCGTCATCCCCACCGTCGATGGCACAGCCGCCCTTAATTCCGTGCTGGCTTCGCCCACCACCCTGCCGCTCCTGCCGGATCAAGCCACCGCCACCCTCATCCCCTCCAACACGCCGCAGCCCAGTCTGCCGCCGCCTCCCTTGGAGACACCGCTGCCCACGGCAACCGATCTACCCACCGCGACTCCTACACCCAGCCTGACTCACACGCCGACCATCACGCCGACGCCCACCAACTCGCCCACGCCAACCGCCACCCCCACGGCCACCCTCCCGCCGCAGGGCTTACAGGGCGAACAAAACTTGCTCGCCGTCTTCGACCAATTGACTGCCTATCCGTGGAACACCGAAGAATTCTTCAAAGTCTCCGCCATCGAAGCCCCCTATTGGCGGCTCGGCTCGCAGGAAGCCGGTGATCAGGACACCGTCTATCTCACCGTTCCCCAAACGCTGTTGGAAACCTACTTCGGCAACAACGCCGCCACCCGCATCCGCCGCATGGAAACCGAGCTGTCCCTCACCACCTTCAATCCAGCGCAGGTCAGCCCGGATCAGGTCTTCTTCGGCGCGGTTTTGCAAGAAGCCGCCAACCCGTCCAATCAAGCCGGCCTCCATGTCCAATTGGTGCAGCCGGGGGTCATCAAGCTCGGCATCCGTGACGACGACACCACCACCATGCTCAGCAACCAATCGGTCAGCGTCGTCGTGGTGCGCGTCCGCCTCGAACGGGATCTCACCACCGGCGCGGTCACCGTCTTCGCCAACGGCCAGCAGCTAGGCCAGCCCATCCCGCTCGCCCGTCCCGATGCGGCAGTCCTGCCCGTCATTTATGTCAAGAGTGGGGGAGTAGTCGTCAGCGTCACCGGTTCCGGCTGGTCGCTCAACCTGCGCTGACCATCCTTACGCCTCGTCAGCGGCGCTTCGCCCGATGTCCCATTCCGCCTCGAAGCGCCGCAAAAACTCCAGCATGAACGCGTGCCGGTCTGCCGCCAGCCGCCGCGCCGCCTCCGTATTCAACCGGTCTTTCAGCAGCACCAGCTTCTCATGAAAATGATTGATCGTCGTGCCTCGGCTGTTCTTGTACTGCTCAAAACTGCTGTGCATCACCGGCGCAGCCGCCGGATCATGCATCTCCCGCCCCTTCGCCCCCCCATACGCGAATGCCCGCGCGATCCCGATCGCCCCGATCGCGTCCAACCGGTCAGCGTCCTGCACCACCTGTCCCTCCAGCGTCAGCCGCGCCGCCTGCACCCCCGCCCCTTTGAAAGACAAATCAGCGATGATCGCGCACACCTGCCCGGTCACCCCTTCATCCACCCCCAGCCGCTCCAGCCATTCCCGCGCCAATCGCGGCCCCACCGACTCGTCCCCATCATAAAACTTCCAATCCCCCACATCATGCAGCAGCGCCGCTAACTGCACCACCGTCACATCCGCCCCCTCCCGCGCCGCCAGATACAAACTGTTCTGCCACACGCGGTAAATATGCCACCAATCATGCCCGGAGCTGTCCCCCTGCATCGCCTCCCGCACATAATCCGCCGTCTGCCCGATCACATCCGTCTGTGTCATCATGCCCGCCTTCTCCTGCCCGCTTCACAAGCCCCCGATTCTAACGCCTCACCCCCCGCAAGAAAATACACGCTTGCCTATCGCATTTCCCCGCCGTGAAAAGGATCTATCAACTAATTTATCTTTATTTTTCATTAGTGAGTTTATAGTAAGATTAATACAAAGGAGATCAGTCGATGAATAACAGTGAATTATTTACTGTGAGTATATCAATCACAAAAGCAGATTGGAATCGTATAATCAGCCTACTTGAGAGAGAGAGTGATCAAGATTTCATTTGGGCAGAAAGCGCTCTAAAACTCATCAAAATTATACGGAATCAAATACATCCCCCAGAGGTTTCTGAAACGAAAATACATCTATCAAGAGATTACGAAGATTATGAGGATGTTAGATCAGAATTCTATGAGGAATTGGAGTGCGGTTATGATGAGATGGAATATTGCAACGACGTTTTTGGAGGTTATTCAAATTATCTTCAGTTATCAGAGGACGCTGCTGATTTAGGTTTTCCAGACGCAGAAACTTATCAGAATTGGCTTGATGACTAACAGACATGATTACAGAGCAATATCTTAAGTAAGCAAGCCATCTTGAAATTAACGCTAAGCTGTAGACTATGAACTTCTCTAAATCAATTGCCAAAATGGCCTTTCATGGATATGCAATCAATTGCTATCCAATACTTAGGGTTGGGGGAGCAAGATTTACACAAGAACACAAAGATGCGATTAATGCTGTTTACGACCATTATGACGACTTCTGCAGATTTATCTTGAGTGAGTTATCTCATTGGCCATTATTTGAGCGATATTTCAAGCATCTTGTGGAGGTTCGTTTAAAGCAAAGAAGTGATATTTTAGCAAGCGATTTTATTAGCAGCTTGATAGATAAAACCCACAATACTGAAGAACGACTTGAGAGAATTCATAATCAAGTCAAAAACTTTGCATCAATTACAAAAGAAATAGGTATTCCTGAAGATCCCAATAAAGGTAGCGATACTGATGAAATAGTCCTTGACATTTGGACTGAAATATTCGCGATTGATCTACTACTAAATGATTCTAGACTGGGCTTCAGTTTAATTGAAAAGGTTATTGGAGATAAAGCTCAGCCAAAAGTTGACCTTTTAGCTCAATTGAATGGAATAAACTATGCGATTGAGATTACGAGAATACGTAAGCGAGATTTTGAAGGTTCAACATTCCCAAAAACGTTTGAGGCAATATATTACCCTGAAAATCTACGCATACTTCGAAATGCTTTAAGAAACAAAATAAACGATAAAAATAGGCAAATAGCTGCATTTTGCAAAATGCAGCCTGATAAGTGCGAGAAAAAATTACTGGTTATCAAAACTTCACAATGGGAATATCAAGATAGCAACTCAGTTTTACATGATGAGACTCAAAAACTTCTATCTACCCATAACTATCCAGCCATTGATGAAGTTATCGTAATCTATGATGTCAATAACTTTCATTGGTTGAAGTAATCAATCGCCCCGCAAGAGAATACACGCTTGCCTATCGCATTTCCCCGCCGTCCCCGCTATCATCGCACCCATCCCGACCATCAACCCCCGCGCGAGGAATCCTGTGCTCACCAGCGCCGACTATGCCCCGGCTCAAACCCTCTTCACCGCCGCTGATTACGCCGCCGCCCTCCAAGCCTTCCAGCGCCTCAGCGCCCGCGCCCCGCTGGAAACCCAACCCCTCGCCGGACTCGCCCTCTGCTACTTCGCCCTCGGCAAAAAACCTCACGCCCGCCGCCTCTGGAAGATCGTCACCAGCCGCGATGATCGCTATCTCCTCCCACGCTTCTGGCGCGTGGATCTAGCGTGGCCGCCCGCCATGCAAACCACCGCCGCGCAGGTCAACGCCCTCGTCGTCTGACCCTCATCAGCCCGCCGTCACCAGCCGCTCCAACTGTTCCATCACCCCCGCCCAGTGCGCCAGCATCGCCTCCC
>JAFLCH010000028.1 GCA_017303775.1 Anaerolineae bacterium
AGTTTTTCGGTAACGAAGATCGCAGTCGTATGGAGTTCGACATTGTCAACCCCGCCACAGCGGGCTATCCACGGACTGTGATTTCACCATTGGACTATGCCAATTACACACTGGAAGATCAGATACTGGAATCCTCGGAAACTGAAGTAGCCGGCTACCCCGCTGTTCGTGCCATCCCTGCTCACCCGGCCATGCCTCCATCCCCAACCATTACTATACAAGAGAACTTTGGCGATCCGGTCACGGCTACCCCGAAGCCAACCCAATTGGAGCCTCACGCAGGACGTTTCTACGCCATTGTACGTGATGATGGTTGGGTGATTTTAATCAATTTGGCTGCCCCCGCCGCAGAGGTACAGATCCGCGAGCAACAGGCGCTTCAAATGGTTCAATCGCTCGTTTTCAATGCGGATGCTGCCGCGACACCCTTCCAACGAAATCTAGAAGTCTATGATGTGAGCCACATAAGACTTGCCCGGACCTATTCCAGCAGCGATGGTATCTTATCTTTAGAGTATCCGGCAGATTGGAAGATCGATCATGAAAGACAATTCAATTTTACACTGGGAGATCCAATTATAGCCTATGCTGTACCGTTTGTTCCGCCGGATAACGATGCTGTAATCTATATTATGGTTATGGATGTTACCAGCGAGTGGTTCGGTGCATCAGCGAATATGGATACAGGGGAAGAATTCATGCAGATGGAGCGGCAAGCAACTGAAGGTGAGCGTAAACAGTATCGAATTGGTGGCTTTGATGCCGTGTTTGGGATCAATGTGAATAATGAAGCAAACACAGAAGAATTCATTGAGTTGGCTCTGAATAATGTATGGGTCGCAACGGGTTTTATCAAGGCAGAGAGTCGTGAACAAGTAACAAAGTACGAAGCGCAAGTTGCGGCAATACTGGAATCACTTCAGTTCCCGCTGGGATCGCCGACAATTACGTCACCCGCGCTCAACGTCAGTTTGCCTGAACCATGGATACTCTACAGTATGCAACAGGATGAAGGACGTTGGTACAATTTCAAGTTGCAAACAAGCAATGTTGATGTTACGGATAAAACTTGGATTAGTATTGAACTGGTCGATCTGGTTGCATATGGCAACACTGATATATCAGATACCGACGATCTTAAGAACAATATTCCGAATGTTGGAACGATCAGCGATCAACCTAGCGTACGTTACGCTGGTGGTTATGAGGTTGTGAGTGTCTTGGCTCTTGACGAAGAGTATGGGTTATTTGTTGAGATCAACTTGTTACTGGCAAACGATGACTGGTTGATCGTGATCTTTGGAATAGCAGACTCTGAGGAAGAAGCTTACAACACCTTACCCTCTATTGATGCCATTATCACAGATATGCAATTGACTCTGTCCGGCGACTAGGGCTTTTGTTCAGCCTCACCCGGATTTGCGCTTCAATGAGCTAAAACTGGGGTAGGCGATGGTTACTTGCTTTAAAGAACAGGTTTGTTTTATGAGATGTGCACATCTCCCAATATTCACTGTGTAACGTCATAGGTTTGGAATTGACAAGTCAATGACTTTCCGAGTCACCATTGCTTGGTGCGATTTGAGGAACCCTTGAATCACATAAACAGTGAATAGATACCTAGCGGGATTGTTTGTTGGCAGATAACGAAAGGGCATTAGCAACGCAGTATAAGCGAGACATGGTCGCGTTTGGGCAGCGCTCGATCAAGAGAGTATTGCTAATGCCTGTTCCGCTTTAATCAACAATCGGCACAGCCCCCGCCTCCGCGATTCCTGCCGCCTGCATATCCCGCAGCAGCCCAACCAGCTTATCCGTATCCTCATATAGGTGAATTTCTGCGATTCGCCCCCACCGGATTCGGATGAACTGTGCCACCTCATTGAAGTAACTGCGCTTGCTGCCGTTCGGCGGTGTCAGCTCCACCCGGAACTGAACCGCTACCGTCGTATCATGTGGCAGTCCGCTCACCACCACACGCTCCACCTTGAAGCTGAGGTCAGGGAACAACCGGAACAACCGCGCATACCACTCGCGGGCTGCTTCCTGTGTGTGTCGTACACCCCCCAGTGCGTGCTGCCCTGCGAAGCTGTGAACTATTTGTGGCGTAAAGGTAGAAACGACCGCCTCATACTGATGCGCATTCAAATGAGCAAAACTTGTCTGTACGTTCCGCCGCACCAACCAGTGATACATGTTCAACAAGTCCTTTCTTGGAATTGTGTTTCGATGCGTTCAATCGTTTCATCCAACCAGCGCAGGTACATTTCCTCGTACAAAATGCCTGCCCGTCGGGTTGCCTCCCATAGCAGCACATCGTTAGCGCCCGCCTGCATCAATTCAATGTTTGTCGCCATCTCGATCGGGATTTGTTCTTCATACTTGCTCAGTTGGAGTTGGTGCAGTTCGCGTTGCAGCCGCAGTTGCGTCAATACATGCTTCGAGTTGCTCCCGCCGGAAAAGAACACCTTCAGGAGCAGCACTTCCTTCAATGGACTGGTTTCCGTCAGCGGCGTGCCCAGCCACTTTTCTAGAACGGATCGCCCCGGTTCGGTGATCGTATAAATCTTCTTATCCGGACGTTCGCTTTGTGGCTCAATCGTCGCCACAATTGCGCCTTCTGTTTCTAACGTCTTCAAAGTCTTGTAAATCTGGCTCAAATCCGCGTGCCAGAAATTGGTGGTCGAACTATCCATGATCCGCTTCAGATCATAACCCGTTAGCGGACGGTAATTTAGGAATCCTAAGAGCGCGTATTTCAACATAGTTATATCGGATTATTCATATATGCATTTGCCTATATTAACTTCTCTAGCTGCAATTGTCAACTGCTCCGCTCATGCAGTCCGGCGTCTTGACATGTTTGAACTTTTGTTCTAAACTAGAGTCGTGTTTTTGTATCAATCCATGAGGTTCGCCATGTTCCAAGTCGCCCATCCCCCGCTCATCCCATCAGCCGTTTTTATGGCGCTTGTGGCGGTATTGGCGGCGCACCTCGGCGGCACTTCACTTGCTTCCCGCACACGGCCATTCTTTGTCGGCGGCTGTTCCCCTGCTTCCCGCTGCCTTGGCGGCATGGCGGCAGCCAACACCGTATTTCCCGCAGCCAAAAGCGCCAACTACCCATCTTCCCGCCGACAATCGCCACAACCGCGCGCCGTCTACGCCTGTTCCCGCCGTCAATAACGGCGGCTTGTCCGCCAAACAAAAATGCGACTACCGGATAAGGTTGTCGCATTTCCTGAACGAGTCTAACCCTTACGAATGATCGCGCTCCAACATCCCGTCGCGTGGTCGGAAGCTCAACCGGATCGGAGTCCCCTCAAATGGGAATTCGGCTCGTATCTGGTTTTCCAGATAACGCTTGTAAGTGAAGTGTACCAGCCGCGTATCGTTCACGTGGAACAAAAGCACCGGTGGGTTCACCGCCACCTGAGTCAGGTAGAACAGCTTCAACCGTTTCGTGCCTTTGGTCGGGGCAGGGTGCTTTTGCACCGCCGCCCGCAGTAGCCGGTTAAGATCAGCCGTCGGAATACGCCGGAAGCGTGCCTCCCAAACCCGGTTCGCCGTCTCCAAAACCTGATGCACCCGTTGTCCCGTCAGTGCGCTGATGAAAATCACCGGCGGTTCCGGTAGGAAGTCGAACTTCGCCCGTATATCATCCATCCACCGGTTCATCGTGTGCTCGTCTTTTTCGATAGCGTCCCACTTGTTCACGATCACAATGATGCTCTTGAACGCATCCATCACGTAACCCGCGATGTGCTGATCCTGATCCGTGATCCCGTCCGTCGCGTCGATCAGCAGCAGCGCCACATCCGAACGCTCCAGCGCCCGCATCGTCCGCAGGACGCTGTACTTTTCCACCCCCGGCTCGATCTTCCCGCGCCGCCGGATTCCCGCCGTATCGATCAATCGTACCGGCTCACCGTGCCACATGATCTCCGTATCAATCGCGTCGCGCGTCGTCCCTGCGATTGGGCTGACGATCACGCGCTCCTCGCCTAGCAGCAGGTTCAATAGGCTGCTCTTGCCCACGTTCGGGCGTCCCACAATCGCGATTCGTAGGATGTCCTCATCATCATCTTCCGTGTCGTCCGGTAGCTTCTTGAATTCCTCGACAATCGCGTCCAGCAAATCCCCCACACCCAGCCCATGATACGCGCTGATCGAAAATACCTCGCCCAATCCGAGCGCATAAAACTCGAACGCATCATCGCTGCGGGCGCGGTTATCTGCTTTGTTCGCGGCCACCAGAATCGGTTTGCCCTCGTTTCGCCGCAAAATCTGCGCGATTTCTTCATCTGCGGCGGTGATGCCGTGTGTCGAATCCACAACCATCACAATCACATCTGCTTCTTGAACAGCCAGTAATGCCTGCGCCTTAATCTGCGGCACAAAGTCGATGCTGCCTTCCGCCAGCGGAGCCGTATCACGGGTTCCCTTGGGCTGGTAAACTTCAATACCGCCTGTGTCCACCACGTCAAAAACGAATCCGCTCCACTCGCCTTCGGATTGTATACGGTCACGGGTTGTGCCGGGGATCGGGTCGGTAACAGCCATTCGCTCGCCTACCAGCCGGTTGAAGAGCGTGCTCTTGCCGACGTTCGGGCGGCCAACCAGCGCGACTAAAGGTTTTCGCGCCATATCTGATTTCCTTTCATCTCATACAACATGGGGCATGTCGCCGACATGCCCCACATCCACATTATATCAGACCGGAAATCGGATTCGTAGGTGCGTTATCAGGGGGTTGCAGTTGCCTCCACTGTTGCCGGAAGGTAGATTTCCACATCGACTTCTGCTGGCAGGATCGAAATGCTCTCACCCGGCAGTTGCCCTTGGACGACCGATACGCTCGGCGAAATGGTGTAATTCCCCGGAGCCAGTGCGTTCAAATCCAGCGCCACCCGCACATCATCCGGCTCCAACAGGTTAAGCTGTGCTTGCGGGCCGGTAATCAATACCGAAACCTGATTAGGTGCGATTCGTGCCTGTAAGCCGTTGTTCAACCCCAATACCTCAATTGGGATCGAATCAAACTGCTTGCTGCTCGTCACCGCGCTGATTTCGATCGACACCGAGATGTTCTGGCGCGAAAGCAGCAGTAAATTCGGGTCATCCAATACCACCGGCACCGACGTTTCGAAGCTGCTTGTGCGTTCGCTCAGGTCAATGGCCTGTGTCACCAGTGTGTCGGGGAGTGCCGCTAGTTGCGAAGGTGATCCGCTCACCAACACCACTTGTGGCGAATAACTCAATGAATTGAGGACATATCCTTCCGGTGGTGTCCCTTGAATATCAGGCCGTATACTAATTTCCCGCACATCATCGCGCCGCCGAATATTCAAGGTCACGCGAATAACCTGCGGCTCCAGTGTGACATCGGTCACGGCGTTCCCCTCGGCGTCAACCGGTACTAACCGCACATCGGTTTCCAGTGGATTTCGCTGCTGCGACAGGTTCAATTCAACCTGTGCCGCAACCACCTCATTAACTTTGCTCGCCGAACCGCTGACCAGTACCTGATTAAGCGCTACATCGAATATCGGCTCTTCGCGTGAATATCCTGCTGGTGGTTCGTTAGTCACCACCGCCCGAATCGGGATTTGTCGTTGTGCCGCTTCCTCAAGCACGATGCGTAACCGGCGTGGCGAAATATCAACGATCGAAGCTTGCTGCCGTGCGATGTTCGCCTGCAAATCAAGTGTATGTTCGCCCGGTCCTAGTCCTGTCAGATCAGCCGTGACGGTGATTTCTTCTGCCGTTAGCAGATCGAATACCGAACTGGGTGCCAGAATACGCACACTGGCTTCTCTGCTGCTTGCAGCGGGGGCGGTAATCAATAAACCAGCATCCGGCGAAAGCCGGATAGGAATACGCTGCGAGAAACGTTGTTGTAAAATCGGGTCAGATTGGAATGTAGCGATAATCCACACCAGAAACGCCAGAAGCATCGAGCCTGCAAACCAGATCAGGTTGTCGATCAGGCTGCGTTTTTGCGAAGTCATCTGCTGCATCAGGCTTGGTTCCGTCGCTCACGTTGGGTATTTACCCACTGCTGCCCGCGTTCTAACAGCGCACCGAACGGGGTTCGCGCGCCTTTACGCTCATCCCCATAGAATGCCGTGAGGATCGTTCGCAATCGTTTCACATCCAGCTTGGGTATCATACGTCCAGCGTTTGTAATCGCGATTCGCCCCGTTTCTTCCGAGACGATCACGCAAATAGCATCACTCACCTCGCTGATTCCAATCGCAGCCCGATGCCGTGTGCCCAGCTTGGGGTCAGGTAGGTTGCGGCTTGCCGTTAATGGCAGCACCGCAGCCGCGGCTGCGAGTCGCCCGTTCTGGTCGATAATTCCTGCTCCATCATGCAGTTCGGTTTTCGGCCAGAATATCGTGAGCAAAAGTTGGGAAGAGACATCACTATTGAGCGGAATGCCCGTGCGAATGTATTCTTCCAGTGCGCTTTGCCGTTGCAGAACGATGAGTGCTCCATGCCGTCGCTCGGAGAGTTTTTCAGCAGCTTGGCACACCTCGTCAATAATCCGGGTTCGCAGTCCTTCCGGTGCTTGCCGGTTCAGTAATGATCCGGCGCGCCCCAATCGCTCAAGGGCGCGGCGCAGCTCTGGTTGGAAGATCACCGGTATCGCGATGCCCAGCACCACTACCAGATTTTGAAGCAGCCATCGCAGCGCGAGCAGATTAAGCAAACTGGAGACAATCAACAAGGTAACCAGAACGAGGAGAATGCCTCGCACAAGTGCGATGGCCTGTGTTCCCCTGAAGAAGAAACTCGCGCCAAAAAACACTAACCCCACCAGAACGATGTCGAGCAGCGCTTTCCAGCTCAGGTTATAAAGCGCCCATTGGAGTTCCACGCTCAACCACCCAACTGCATCAGCAGCTTCTTATAATCTTCGACACCATCAGGGTTGAGGTTGATAATCTGGCGAATCGTTTGTGTCGCTTCTTGATGTAACCCTGCTTCCAGTTGGAGTTCCCCAAGCGCGTCAAGCTGCTTAATGGCATCCTCTTTGCGCTTGAGTTGAGTATAAATGGCCGCCAAACGCGAACGTAAGCCCGTATCGTTGGGGTAGGTAGTGACCATTTCTTCCAACAACTGCGTAATTCGGTTGGACTGCTTGTTTTTGGCGAAGATACGCAGCAGAGCGTCCAGCTTCTTAATTGCCTCAATCGGGTTGCTCTGGCGATAGTGAATATCAATCAACATCCGGTGGGCACGCTCATCATCAGGGGCAAGCTGGATGATTTCTTCGTAAGTCTTTTGTGCCCGACGGATGTCCAACCGCATCTGGTCGATATCCGCCATCCGATGCTTGATGCGAACCACCTTGTCAGCAGACGCGCCAACACGGTTAGCCAGCCGTTCTGCCGAACTGAAAATATCCCGCGACATATCGAAGTTGCCGAGTTGATGATGCGTATCGGCCAGATCAACATATTGATCAAGCGCTTCATCCCATCTCTCTTCACTTTCCAATAGCTCGATCAAGCTTTCACGCACCGAAATATCCAGCGGAGCCATCTCCAGAACTTCGCTCAGGATCGAAGCCGCTCGATCGTTTTCACCCCGCACCAGATAGGTCTTCGCGATCATGTTGTATTTGTTGATCGCCTGTCGTACTCGCCCCTCTCGCATCATGATTTCCGCCATGCGAACATGAACGGGAAGGTAAAACGGCGAATACTCCACTGCCCGATGTGCCTCGTCCATCGCGAGGATGAATAAACCTTGTCGCATATAACGGTCAATCCGCGCGACAGCTTCCGTCAGTTCGTTGCTGCGGTTGGCGACCAAAATATCGACCACGCCTTGCTCACCTTGACTGCGCAGCGTATCCTCAAGTTGTCGGCGGGTTTCGCTAACCCGTGTTTTCCATTCCTTACCCGAAAGCAAATCAATGAAGCGTTTATTGACGGCTGTTAATGTCTCAATAGGGCGGTTTTGAAGCAGTTCCAGTAATTGCTCGTAAACAGCCGCAATCTGCATCTCGCTTTCGCCGGATGTTGATGTCGCAACATCAACCGATTGCGCTGCCTGTAACAAATAATTGATGGCCTGCTTGTGCCGGTTCAACGCGTAATACGCTTTGCCCAATCCATGAAACGCGCCGCCGGCCAGTTGTGGGTGCATCGCCGCGTCCGTGAGCTGGCGGATCGCTTCTTCGTACCGTTCGGAGAGCAGCAGCAGCCCACCCAGATTCATTTTTACTGCCGGGTGGTTAAGCCGATTTTCGGCGCGCTGATAAGCCAGTATCGCCTGATCATTGATACCCTGTCGTTGCAACTCCATCGCTTGCAGGGCGTCCGCGCCTGAAGCATCCAGCGCACCACCTTCCATGACGAAGGTTGCCATCAGGGTTAGTGCCTCGCTCATGGTCTCCCCGATCGGCCCTAATGGATCGGCCTCAACAACCGGTTGCATCCGCAGCGTTGTGGAAGACGTGGTTGTGCTGCTGACGGATGCAGCAGCCCCCTGTTTATCAGGAGGCGGTAGGCTGATATCAGAGCCACTTTCCAATGCGCGCATAGCGTTCAACGTTGTTACGCTTTTGGGGTCGAGTTTGAGCGCACGCTGCGCTGCCTTCAAAGCCCGATCATTTTCTGCTAGTCGCTGAAAATTTTGAGCGAGTACAAGGTATTCTCGAATCGCCTGCGGTTTTTGCCCCAAACGTTCATATGCTTGTGCGAGTTTGGCGTGTACAGCGACCATTCCCGGTGTTAAACGAGTGGCCTGCTGCCAGTTGTAAATAGCTTTGTCTAAATCGCGTTGCCCAAGATAGATTTCCGCGACATTGATATATTGTTGGGCTGCTTCCTTCAGCCTTCCCACTTTTTCCAGCACGTCTGCGCTTTTCTCAAGTGGAATGGGATCATTCGAATTAAGCTGATGCGCGCGGGTATAAACACGCAGCGCATCTTCTAGCCGGCCTACTTCCAGCAGTGCTAGACCCAGATTGATGTGTGCTTCGTGATCATCCGGAAATTCTTGAATCGCTTGTCCATATGCCGCAATTGCAGCGGGCCATTCTTTGTCCCAGGCTGCATTATGGCCTGCGTTCATTGCATGTTCGTATGCGTCGCGGTTACCTGCCATAAATCTATACCTGTCTGTTTTATCCCATCAGTTCGACCAGAATTGCTTTTTGCATGTGTAGCCGGTTCTCTGCCTGCGGGAAGATGACTGAATGCGAACCATCCGCAACTTCATCCGTGATTTCTTGACCACGGTGGGCAGGCAGGCAGTGCATAACAATCGAGTACTTATTCGCACGGCTAAGCAGTGTATCATTGACTTGATATGGATCGAATATTTTTAATCGTTGTTCGGTCTCTTTTTCTTGACCCATGCTTACCCATGTATCGGTATAAACGATGTCAGCCCCTTCAACTGCTTTATGAGGGTCATTATAGACTTCAATTTTACCGCCGTTTCGTTCTGCGATAGGTGCAGCATCTTCCAGCGCATCCTCAGAAAGACCATACCCCTCCGGTGTTGCAATGGTAAAGTGCATTCCGAAATGTGCAGCCGCTAATGCCAGCGATGCCGCGACATTGTTGCCATCCCCTACATACGCCAATTTCAGTCGTTCTAGCCGACCAAAGTGCTCATAAATGGTGAGCATGTCGCCCATCGCTTGACAGGGATGATGTGCGTCACTGAGTCCGTTGATGACAGGTACGTCTGACCATTTGGCGAGGCCAACCACATGATCGTGATTAAATACACGCGCCATAATGCCCTGTGTATATGCCGAAAGTACACGGGCGATGTCCGAGACGCTCTCTCGTTTGCCAAGGCCGATTTCGTCAGGCCCCAACCGCATAGCATCCCCGCCCAACTGCTTCATGGCGACTTCAAATGAGACGCGAGTACGTAGAGATGGTTTTTCGAATACCATCGCTAACACTTTGCCATGCATAACCGGGCGGTTACCGCCGGATTTCCATTCGAACTTTAAATGCACTGCAAGATCAATTAAGTTCCAGAGTTCCTTCGTTGACCAGTCAGAAAGTGTGATGAAGTGTTTCATGTTGTTGTGATAGGTTGAGAATTTAAGCGCTACATACTCGGCAGTATAGCACAGATGCGAACGTGGCGAAACACAATAAACACCAGCCAATCAGGTTTTATGCCGATTGACTGGTGTCTTAATTTTGCACTCAATTATTGGCCCAATAATGCTAGATGGGTTGCATATCTCGCCAGTTATCCCCCGCGTTAGCATTGGCTCGCAGCGGCGCATCTAGTTGGTGCGCGCCTTCCATAATTTGAACCACCAAATCACGCGTGACAGGGACTTCATGTTCCGGTACTTCCAGCACCAACTCGTCGTGTACCTGCAAAATCATACGTCCGTTTAATTTCTGCTGGTTCAGTGCGGCGTACAAGTCAATCATGGCCTTTTTCATAATGTCCGCCGCTGTACCTTGAATGGGCATGTTAATGGCGACTCGTTCCTCAGCCTGTACCGCTACTTGATTGCTGCGCTCGTCTGCTTTTCGCAGCAAAACAAATTCCCGCCTTCTCCCGAACAGGGTTTTGATTGGCCCTTTACGTGCCGCCTGCTTGGTTTCTTCTAGATAACGCTCGACTCCCGGTAGTCGGTCAAAATAAGTCTTGATGAAAGCTTTGGCTTCAGACAGCGTCAAGTCGCTGTCTCTCGCGAGCCGGAATGCCCCCATACCATAAATCAGCCCGAAGTTTACCCGCTTGGCAAACCCACGTTGTTGTTTGGTGATGGCTTCCAGCGGGATACCATAGACTGCTGCGGCGGTCGCAGCGTGAATATCTTGCCCCTGTGCGAATGCTTCAAGGAGCGTTTTGTCTTGGCTGATATGAGCTAATATCCGCAGTTCGACTTGGCTGTAATCTACTGATAGTAGTTTGCTGCCTGCTGCTGCGACAAAGGCTTTGCGAACTTCTCTCCCCAACTCGGTACGAATGGGGATGTTTTGTAAGTTCGGGTTGTTGCTGCTGATACGTCCGGTTGTCGTTCCGGTTTGGTTATAGCTGGTGTGTACCCGACCGGTAATCGGATTAATCAGGTTAGGTAAGGCATCAACATATGTACCTTTGAGTTTAGTGACTTCGCGGTATTCGAGTATTTTATCGACAACCGGATGCTGTCCACGCAAATTATCGAGGACGGCTGCATCTGTCGAATAACCATGTGTGGTCTTGCGCACGCCTTCTACCGACAGCGCCAATTTGCCGAACAGAACATCATTAAGCTGTTTTGGACTGTTGATGTTGAAGGGGTCATAGCCGCTGAGAGCATAAATTTCTTGTTCCAGCCCTGCAAGTGTTTCTCCCAAAGATAGACTCATTTGGGCGAGATGTTTTGTATCGAGTATCACGCCCGTTCGTTCAATCGCCGAGATCACTGGAATCAGCGGCATTTCCAACTTGTCGAATAACTCCAATAAATCTAGTTCTTCTAATCTGGGACGTAAATGAGAGACAAGCCGGTGGGTGATTGCAGCGTCGGCTGCTGCATAAGGGGCAACTCGCTCGATCGGTAGTGTGTCCATGGTGACTTGTTTCTTGCCGGTGCCGATCAGCTCATTGATTTCCGTCATATGAACGTCAAGTTCCTGCCGGGCAAGATTCTTCAGACCTAGGAATTTGCTGTCAGGGCTGCGTAGCCATTCGGCAACCATGGTATCGAAGTAAATCGGCGCTACATCAATTCCGTTACGCTGCATCATCACCAGATCGTAACCGGCATTATGACCATATTTAGCAATAGCTGGATTGGTTAAGGCTGGTCGAAGGGCATCCATTACCATTTTCAATGGGAGTTGCTCACCCGTTTTGTGACCAACTGGAATGTAGTATCCTTGGTCGTTATTCACTGCCAGCGAAATCCCCACTAATTCCGCTTGCATTTGATCAATGCCGGTTGTTTCGGTGTCCCAACTAATCGCCTGAGCTTGATTGAGAATGTGTACCAGATTATTCAAACTGGCCTCATCCTGTACCATGATCGTTTCGACAACGGGCGCGCTGGGTTCATCTGGTGGGGCTTCTGCTATGTCAGTGACTGATCCCATATCAAACAACGTGAGCTGCGCGCCAGCCTTGGGCAGCCTGTCTCTCAGAGATCGAAACTCTAAAAGACCGAATAATTCATCAACTTTACTGGCATTATAGTCGTGAGCCAGACAGGCTTGGATATTCAGTGTGATTGGAACATCACGTTGGATGGTTGCCAGCTTTTTGCTCAAAAAAGCGGACTCTTTCCCCTCAATGAGCTTTTTCTGGTTTGCACCCTTTACCTCATCAATGTGGGCATAGAGGTTGTCCACAGTCCGATATTCTTGCAGCAATTTGGTCGCAGTTTTATCACCAATGCCCTTGACGCCGGGAATGTTATCGGAAGTATCGCCGACCAGCCCTTTCAGTTCTACTAGTTGCCATGGTTCTAGCCCATATTCTTCACGAAATTTGGCAACGTCAAATACAATATCTGGCTCCCCTTTTTTAGGGAGTTGTACCGTGACATGATCGGTTAGAAGTTGAAGAATATCGCGGTCGCCAGTCACAATCCGAATATCAAGGTCTTGTGCTTCGGCCTGAGGTGCAATCGTGCCAATTACATCATCCGCTTCGTATCCGTCCATTGCCAGCAGAGGCATGTTAAAAGCTTCTACCAACTGCGCGATCCGATCCATCTGTGTCCGCAACTCTCCGGGCATTTTTTCGCGCGTACCTTTATATTCCTCATACCACGTGTCGCGCCCACTTAATCCTCTATCAAAGCTGACAGCGATATATTCAGGCTTTTCTTTTTGCATGATGTCGAGCAGTGTTCGGGCGAAGCCATACACAGCATTCGTAGGTTCACCAGCGCGCGTACTAAAACCGGCCAGAGGCAGCGCGAAAAACTGGCGATAGGCCAAGGCGTGACCGTCGATTACATAAAACTTGGGACGCGAAGCCATAACATTACCCTTCGCTAATGAAGTTGAACATTTGGGCTAATTGTAATCGGTTTGTCGAGGATGGGCAATTCGTAATTTGATCAAGAACTGCCCAATTACATCATGCGCTGGAATTCAATGAATTCTTGCACTTCTTCCGGCATTAGTTCGCGTCCGGGCGTGACCACCAGATAACTATCTGCCCACAGCATTTGAGGTGTCAGGCGATTATCGGCTTTGTAGGCGATCTCGGATGAACGTTCTTTCAAGTCGCGAATGATATTGTGGGTGGGTTCTTCACCGGGAACATCCGCTAACATATAAACATGGTCACCATGTACTTGTAATGTCTGAATCTTCCAGCGCTGCTCCGAAAGTTGTGTCATCATACCTGCTGTGATGGATTGGGCAACCATATTACTCAACCGTTTTTCGGTATCACGCAGCAACCAGACGTATGCATAACGCTCATAAACCAGTGAATCATCCTGCTCGTTGGCATATATACTGCTCGTCGTTGTAGCAGGCGCGGCCTGTTGTGCAACTTCCAACGCGCTAGGAATGATTTCTTCCGGTACCGAAGACAGTGCTTTAATCAGCTTCTGTCCTTGCTGGCGAATGACCCGCAGGGGCGTGGTACCTGCGAAGATCATCGAGAGTGTGAGGTCGGTTTCTGTTCCTGTCGTGTAGAGCATGTAATCTTTGCCGCTGGTGGGCAGGGTGATGAAGCGCAGTCGTGTGCCGTCGCCTCCTGTCCCCCAATCGTTCTGAATCACATTACTCAACTCGATCATATCATCTTGAGTCAGGTGTCCTGCCACTGCAATGATGTTACTCTCACGCGTTAGGATTGTGGCTTCCGCGCTCACTTCCAACGATACTTGTGTGAGATTGAGCGCAAGTTGAGCGAGTTGTGTTTCTTCCTGATTTTGCGAGTTTGATACAGGAATGTCGAATGCCTCAGGTTGAGAATCTGTAGTTGTAGGTTCCAGATCCCAAGTGTCGACCATCGGTTCGACCGACACATTTTCCATGAATTCAGCTGTTGCTTCTAGCACAGATTCTTCGTCCATGCCCAAGAAAACGCTGCCAGCTTCTTCTTCCTCTTGTTGTTCCTGCTGTTCGACAGGCGTTTCTGTTTCCCATTCTGCTGGCGGTGCTTCCCAATCCATATCAGCATTAGGGAGTAACCAACTCGCTGCCGGAGGAGCCTCTGCTTCGGTTGGACGATTTATCTTCGAGGCAGCGGTTTCGCCCTGTGCAGTGTCCTCGAGTGAATCATCGAAGTATCCCGGTTCAACAGTTGTATCCGCATCAGCTGACAAAGCCTCTAAAGCTTCTAAGCTGGCTTCCGAAGCTTGTGTAGTCCAGATTTCTGTTACATCAAGCGTAGGCATTTCGGGTGGTATTATCTCACCCTCATCAAACATTTCGGGTAGGAAACTGGGTTCATCACCCCGGCGAATATTGGTTGGTTCTGGTGTCGATTGTGCCGCCTGATATTCCGTAACCGCAGCGTGGAAAGCTGTTGTATCCATATCCCACGAAGGGAGTGGGCGGATTTTGAGTTGATGACTTGTCAGTCGCTCATTGATGTCTGACATCAATTGATCGAGTGAGAAGTCTCCGGGGAGTGCTGCATTATCGATCGTTGTTTTTAGGACGACCTGTGCAACAGTGGCTTCATCATCTTCGCCCAGTTCTTCACCGAAATCAAAGTCGAATCCGGAATAATCGTAGGCACGCATCACATGAGGTGTTGGGATGTTTGCCGGTGGCTCATCCTCGTCTTCATCGCCAAGCTTGAAAGCCTCCCCTGAACCAGCGAAATCGCTGAAATCAGGTGCAGAAGTTTCTGACATAGGCAGTGGAGGACGTTTTGGCTTCGGAGCTTCCGGTGGAATGTCATTTAAGAGCGCCAAAACATCGCGGAAGTTGCTGTCACTAATCCCGACCAGTAAGTCGCTGACTGTTCCGTTCTCCTCCAGCGTGGGTTGCGGAGGTTCTTCCGCAGCGAGCTTTTCGAAGCTCGGACTTGGTGGCGGTGGCGAGACCGGAGGAGGTGTTTCTGGGAGCTTAGATGGTTTAGGCTCGATTGATGGAAGAATGCCTGTTTTGGTCTTTTGAATCTCCTGCACAATCGAGTCCATACCGGTTGTGAGGATAAAGTCCATTAATTGTTGTTGGCGATCTGGAAGGCGACGAGGTTGTTCGTCGCTTCGCATCGACTTGACTAACCCTTCAAAATCGACCTGCCGCTGCTGCTTGGGTTGATCTAAATCACTGGGTTCGATTGAACCTAGCACATCATCGAATGTTTCCGCATCTTCTGTGCTGCCAGTTGTCGCCAGAAACTGCCGTAGCGCATCGGAGTCCTTGGTCGGTACTGAGGGGGTATCCATTTCTTCTTCAGGTGGTTCAAAGCCGAAACTTTGTAAGACACGATCCAAAGATGAGAATTCCGGAGGAGCTGGAGGCGGTGGTAATGGGGTTGTATCACCCCCCGGAAGCGGACGCGTTTCAGGAGAAGGATAGTCTTGAGGCGGTTTTAGATCACGGGTTTGTAGTAAATCTGATGGCTCGTTCGTCCGTCCTTGAAGTCGTTCACGCAGGAATGGCGTATCACTGACGGGCGGAATGTCTTCGAGCCTGCGTGTTTGTGGAGGGTCTGAAGTTTCATTTAGGTTGCGGGTTTGCAAGTTTTCGGGAGTGATGTGAACATCTGGATACATCTCCTCATTGTTAATGCCCGCGTCATGAAGATTGCGTGTTTGAGCGGGTTCCTGTTGCTCATCATAATATGATGGAGATTCATCAGTTTGTGGTAATGGGCGTGTTTGTGCTGGTTCCGATATGTTCTCGAGATTACGTGTCTGGAGTCGGTCGGTTGTATTTTGCGGTGGAGCAGGGGATAGGTCTGAGAGTATTTTGGTTTGAGACTTTGGCGCTTCATCGCCGAAATTGCTTTCATCCACATGTCGGGCGATTTCATCGATTTCAGAATCAGCCGGATAAGATGGTGCAGGATGCTGATTGAAATCATCATCACCGAGATGATCGGTCGTGCCGAGTTGACGTCTGCGGATGCGAGAATCTTCTGTGAAGCCTCTGGTAGTAAGCTGACCCATTTCACCGGCAGAATCTTCGTATCCTTTAAAGTCTTCACTAGGCGCAATGTCGAGAGCATTGTTGAGAATCGGGATTAATTCACGCGCAGTGAACTGACTGTCAATCGTTCCTTGAACATTGTAATTCTTTAGGTCACCATCCGAAATGCGAGGCGTCACGATAATGACAATATCAGGTTGCATTGCCCGCAGTTGTTGAATGATGCGAATACCCGGACGACCGGGGAGATTAAAATCCACCAATGCAACATCTTGCGGATGGTCGCGGAGGAATTCAAAGGCCGCTTCCGCTTTTACGAAAGGATGGACTGCAAAGCCACCTGTTTGCTCAAGCGCTTGCTTGATGGTGACTGCAAAGACCAATTGACGGTGAATGATCAATAAACGTGTTGCCATAACTGCATTCTATAGTCGCTTCAATAAGGTGTCAATTCAGGGGAAAAGAGGGATGTGTAATCGGCACATCCCTCTCTAGTAATTGTACTATGAGATTGCAATTAACAGCGTGCCGATATTATTGACTTCGCTGACCTCATCAACCTGATTACTACTATCAACCTGTACCTGCATAGTATATGAACCGGTTGTAGTGAAGGTGATATCAATGTTGAGTGTGATACTCTCTCCGGCACTCAAGGTAGAGACGACACCCAGATCACCTTGTGTGCCATCAGGCAGCGCGACCTTGCTGGAGAATGTTCCACTTGGCCCTGTACCGGTGTTGGTAATGGTGACGGCATAGGTAACCGGACTGGCAGCAATTGTTGTACTGGTTGGCCCTACGATGTTGGCGACGATCAAATCCGCCTTGCCGGGGGTCACGGTGATTGAGGGTGTTGCCGTTGGGGTACGAGTTGCTGTCGGGGTTGGGGTAGCGGTTGTTCCAGTTGGTGTTGGGCTGGGAGGTGGTGAAATGATGGGTGTTGATGTGCAAATTCCATAGACAGATGTGTATTGAGCGCTGATCCATCCAACGTTGATGCCATAACGAACCTGCCACCAAGAATTATCCCCAATACGTCCGATGATTGGTACGACCGCCCCGCCCGGCAGCAGCGTAATCCGGTCATAATTGGTGCCGGGGCCGGTGCGCAGATTTAATCCTGTGTTCGTAAGAGCCCGGCAAGTAGGATCATTGGGGTCGATTGACGGGCCGGGTACCACGGGTGCAATGGTCGCTGTGACCAGTGCTTGCGATGATTTGACGATAATATCGACTGAGGCGGGATCACTGGCGATTGCACCACGATAGGCAACCACTTGCAGGTTGACATCACCCGCTTGGCGCGGCGTATAGTCCAACAGGACTTGGAAACTCTGCTGACCCGAAGGCGACTCGGAAGAAACTGTTTTGACGATCTGATTATTCGCAATCAACTGCATGCGGGTTACCCCGATGGTATCGGTGGCTGTCGCATTGACAAACACCTGTGTGCCAACTGCAACTTCATCACCGTCGCTTGGTGATGAGATAGCAACCTCGGGGCGTGTCGAAAGATCCGTCGTAGGTATGACATCCGGTTCGGTAGTGGGTGGTTGAGTGGAAAGGTTGCAGGCGCTTGCGGTAAGAACGATTAGGAGTAGCAGTAGACGAACGTATCGCATCATAGAACCCCAGCGCAAGTGCGCTATTTATTTCATACTCTCTTATTTGCATTCTATCATTAGCGAGTAGGGAGAGCAACGCACGCCAAACCCCTGTTTGACTGACGTTCAGCCGACTGCTAGGGTGCGATCTAACGTTTATGCCTTGTAGAATTTTGTAATTCGTAAGATTCCAAACCATTTGTTTCTGGACTGGCTGGTGATAACATGTCTGCTGTTTATTCGCATATTACGGCATTGAGGCGGTCATGCTCTCATTAGAAGAAAAAATCGGCCAGAAATTGATGGTGGGTTTTCAGGGATTAGAGCCTCCGGACTATCTTCTGAGATGGTTGGAAGCAGGAAAAGTCGGAGGCATCATCCTTTTTGCACGAAATGTCGAAAGCCCCACTCAATTGGCGCGTTTGACTACCAAAATTCAATCTGCTGCCCGTTATCCTTTGTTGATTGCGATTGATCAGGAAGGTGGGAGCGTATCCCGGTTGCGAGGGAATTTCACAGAGAGTCCGGGTGCAATGGCTTTGGGTGCATCGCATTCACCGGAATTGGCCGAGAAAGTCGCTCATATGATGGGCGTTGAACTGCACTCACTTGGGATCAATTGGAATTTTGCCCCTTCCTTAGATATGGCACATGATCGCTCTAACCCGTCTATCGGCACGCGTTCATTGGGTTCTGATCCTGTGTGGGTTGGACAGATGGGAGCCGCACAAATCCGAGGATTTCAGTCGGCTGGAGTCGCTGCGACAGCGAAACACTTCCCCGGCCTAGGGAGCAGTGATGTCGATACACATATTGATATAGCCGAGATTGATGCCGCAGTTGATGAACTGTGGGAAGCGGATATTGCTCCTTTTAGAGCGGCTATACAGGCTGATGTTTCCAGTATCATGGTGACTCATGTTCGTTTTCGTGCACTCGATTCGATCTACCCTGCCACGCTTTCCCGCGCTGTTGTAACGGATCTCTTGCGTAATCGACTAGGGTATACAGGTATTTCGATTACAGACTGCTTGGAAATGAGGGCGATTTCGGGACATTTCACCCCGGCGGAAACGGCTATTCGCACGGTGTTAGCGGGACAGGATATTGCTCTATTTTCGCATACCCGTGAGGTACAAGAGGCGGCATATGATGCCTTAGTTCGAGCAGCAACCGAAGGTGATCTCCCGCTGGATGAAATTGATGCTTCTGTGGCACGCATCATGGCATTTAAGCAGCAGTTCGCTACACCAGTAGCAGTACAGCCCGAAATCGTGAAATCAGAAGCACATCTGGCTATTGCGAATGAAGCTGCTCGCGCTGGTGTTGTTCTATTTCGCGCAGATTCTAATGTGTTTCCCCTGCGTAAAGAAGTGGCATCCCGAACAGCCGTCATTGAATTCGTTCCTCATCAAGAATCGGAGGCAGTTGATCCGGGGGCATTTAATTCCTTAGCAAAATTGCTAAAGATACGGTTACCAGAAATTGAAACCTTGCTTCTTGATGCTTCGGCTCCGGATGATGAGGTTTTGGCACGCGCACGTATTGTTGCACGAGAGTTTGACTGTATTGTGCTGGTGACACGAAGCGCTGATTTAATTGCGGAACAATTTGAATTTGCCCGTGAATTCTTATGGTTAGCACATCGGGTTGTTCTGGTTTGTCTGCGCAACCCCTATGATGTAGAAGTTTTGGCGGGCGCAAATACGGTGTTATGCACCTTTGGAGATACCGAACCTTCAGTACAGGCTGCCGCAGACGCTGTGATGGGGGATTATGTGCCTCATGCTAAACTCCCTGTACCTATTCAATTGGCTGTAGCTGATATTCCGCGTTGATTGTTCTTACTCATTGAAGGAGACTATCTTGCTTACTGAAGAGCGTAATCCACGCACAATGAATCTTGATGAGCTTTCGACATTTGATATGCTCCGTGTGATTAATGAAGAAGATGCCAAAGTTGCTGGCGCAGTACAGGCAGCACTCCCGCAAATTGCGCAAGCTGTGGACGCGATAACGGCTGCTTTGCAAAAAGGTGGTCGTTTGTTTTATGTAGGGGCGGGGTCGAGTGGTCGGATCGCGCTTCAGGACGCAGTTGAATGCGTGCCGACTTACAGCGTTCCTCCCGGTACGGTGATTGGTTTACATGCCGGGGGTGAGCAGGCGCTTCTCCGCTCGGTAGAAGGTGCGGAAGATCGCGCCGATGAAGGGCGGGCTGATTTGGAACAGCATCAGGCATCGGGGCAGGATATTGTTATAGGGATTGCTGCGAGTGGGCGCACTCCTTATGTGCTTGGCGCGATTGCATACGCTAAGACTCTTGGCGCGACCACCGTGGGTATTTCATGCAACCAACCAGCGCCGCTGCTGGACGCTGTTGATATTCCTATCGCGTTGTTGGTTGGCCCGGAAGTTGTAACCGGGTCGACGCGGATGCGCGCCGGCACATCCCAGAAGATGGTTTTGAATATGTTGAGCACCGGCAGCATGGTACGGTTGGGTAAAGTTTACGGTAATCTGATGGTAGATGTTATGCCCACAAATCAGAAACTGGTTAATCGTGCTCAGCGTATTATTGCTGAGGTGGCTGGTGTACCGATGGAAACGGCAGCTAACTTACTCGAACAGGCGAGTGGTGAAGTAAAAACCGCGATTGTAATTGGACGGCGAAATGTATCGGCTGAGCAGGCGCGCGTACTGTTGAATGAAGCACATGGGCGGCTGCGGGAGGTAATCGGCTGAGGTGGTGTGGTTGATGCCAACTCGATACAATTATTCTTCGTTAGTATTCGCAAGGCGGAAATAATACGCCTTTTATGTTTCGTGATGAAAGTTGAGGTTTTGTGACTCCTCCTATTGCACTCCAACTCTATACCTTGCGCGACTCGCTGGCACAGGATTATGCGGGTGTTATTCGCAAGGTGGCCGCATTGGGTTATGTGGGCGTTGAGACTGCTGGTTTTACTGGCACAACCCCGCAGGCTGCTGCGGCGCTTTTTGGTGAACTGGGTTTACAGGTGAGCAGCGCACACAGCCCCTTGCCGCTGGGCGAAAAGAAAAATGAGGTCCTTGATACCCTGAAGACGATCGGTGCGTCTAATCTCATTTGTGCTTACTTCCCTCCTGAGGAATTCAGTTCAGAAGATAGCATTAAGAAGGTTTGTGATCAACTTAATGCGGCAGATGAAGTCGCCCGCGCGAATGATCTGACTTTGTTCTACCACAACCACTGGTGGGAATATCGATATCATGTTAACGGGGAGCCCGCGTATAAAACAATGCTGGCGCATCTTTCGCCGACGGTGAAGTTCGAGATCGATACGTATTGGGTGAAAACCGGCGGACAAGAACCTGCGGCGATCATTCAAGAACTCGGTTCTCGCGCTCCACTGCTGCACATTAAGGATGGCTCGACGGATGAAAGCCAGCCGATGGTGGCTGTGGGGGATGGTCAGATGAACTGGGAACCTATCGTTGCTGCTGCGGGGCAGGTGGATTGGTTTATCGTAGAACTTGATCGGTGTGCGACTGATATGTTGGAAGCTGTGGCACGCAGTTATACTTACCTGACTCAGAAAGGGTATGCACATGGTCGCTAAGGTTAAGGTTGGTTTTATCGGTGTTGGCAATATCTTTCCGCAATATATCAAAGGCTGCCGTGCTTTTGAGATATTAGATGTTGTGGCTGTTGCTGATATGGATTTAGCGCGCGCGCAGGCTCGCGCGGCCGAATATGATATTCCTAAGGCCTGTTCGGTAGATGAGTTACTGGCTGACCCTTCGATTGAGATTGTGGTTAACTTAACTGTTCCACAAGCCCATGCCGAAGTGAGTCAGACTATTTTGAACGCGGGTAAGCATGTACATGTTGAGAAGCCCTTGGGGCTGAACCGCGAACAAGGTAGTAAAGTACTTGGACTTGCGCAACAAAAAGGCTTACTCGTGGGATGCGCACCCGATACATTTTTGGGTGGCGGGATACAGACCGCACGTAAATTGATTGATGATGGGGCAATTGGTCGTCCGGTTTCGGCTGTGGCGTTTATGTGCTCACATGGGCCGGAATCGTGGCACCCTAACCCCGAGTTTTACTATAAAGCTGGCGGCGGACCTATGTTTGATATGGGGCCGTATTATCTGACCGCGCTCATCAATTTACTTGGCCCGGTGAAGCGGGTTACTGGATCAGCGCAAACCTCATTCAGTGAGCGCGTGGCAACGAGTAAAGAGAAGCATGGCTTGAAGATTAGTGTTGATGTGCCTACCCATGTAGTTGGTGTGATGGATTTCCAAGTTGGCGCTGTGGGAACGATCATTACCAGCTTTGATACTTGGGGGCATCACTTGCCGTTGATCGAAGTTTTTGGGTCGGAAGGTTCTTTGAGTGTTCCTGATCCCAATACGTTCGGTGGCGATGTTATGCTGCGGCGGTGGGATGAAAAAGAGTGGGCGAAAGTGCCTCATACCCACAGTGACAATGTTGGAAGAGGGATCGGTGTAGCTGATCTCGCATATGCGGTTCGCAGCGGTCGCCCACATCGTGCCAGCGGTGAACTCGCTTTCCATGTGCTGGATTTGATGCAGAGCTTCCACGAAGCTTCGGCGGAAGGGCATCATATACAGATTCAAAGTACTGTGACACAACCGGCAGCGCTTCCTACTGGTCTGGTTGCTGGAACTCTCGACTCATAAGGGTAACGGGGTGGATACCCGACGGTATTCACCCCGTTACACGTTTGCGTTAAGGAGACGTGCTACTCGCGGTTGTATTCAACTGACGTTTTTCCAACCAGCGCACTGCCAAGATCCAAAGTGAAAGTGGAATAAGGCTGACTGCCGCTGTCCACAGCGCAATTGTATTTGCTCCTTGATTTCCCAGTTCCTCTAAAGCTAGACCTGTTATCTGCGTACTGATGGTTGTTGCCAGATAGAATCCCATCCAGTCCAAACTGAAGACGCGTCCCATGAATCGTTTATCCGAACTCAATTGGAGAATGGTTGAACTGTAGGTCCAAGTCGCCGAACCGGCCATGGCTCGAACGAACAATGCGGCAGAAGCGAACCAGAGGCTGCTGGAAAAGCCCAATAAAATCCACCCAACTGTTACCCCTGCAAAGCTGATAATGACAAGGCGGCGCATGACGTGAACAGTGCCGTTGTTTAAGCGGTTCAATAGCAGCGGGCCAAGCACAGAACCGATACCAAAAGCTGCGTACATTATGCCTAGAGAACCCGTTCCGTCTTGCCCCAACGCGAAGAGGCTGGTTCCATAAACAATGATGATGGTATCTACGTTTCCCAGACTTAAGCCAAATTTGATCAGTAGTGTTAGCGAGATAGGTGGGTTACGGCGAATGTAGCGCAAACCTTCTTTGAAGCCGCTTTGCTGGCCGTGTGATTGTTTATCCTGAACCGTTATTTGGCGCGAGTCGATGCGAACGAGAATGATAAAGAAAGCTGATAGGGCGAAGCTCAATGCGTCCACAATTAGGGCTGTGTTTGTTCCGAAGGCTGCGGTAATCACGCCGCCGATCATCGCCCCTACGGCCAGCATCACCGACCATGTGATGTTGCCGAGTGTGTTGGCGCGAACCAATTTTTCTTGAGGGACAATCATCGGAACGACAGCGGAACGGGCTGGTTCGAAAAGGGCTGACAGACTGAATTGAATGATCGTTGCCAGATAAATAATCCAGATACGTTCGGGCGAGTCGGCAAAAAGAAGGCTAATACCGATGAAAGCCCTCATAACATCGCTTATGATAAGGATTTTTTTACGGTCGAAGCGGTCGATGAGCACACCGGCTAGGGGACTGACGAGAAACGGAGGTAATACGCGAGCGAGCAGCAGGGTACTCACGGCGAGACCGCTTCCGCTGCTGTATTTGGCGACTAGCCCAGAGAGGGCAATGAGATTAAACCAATCTCCGAATAAGCTGATAATTTGTGCTATCCAGAGATATACGAAGTTTGGGTTTTCCCGCAGGAAACTTACATAAGCGCGCACGATGAATCCTCAGTGAATAGTGCTGCCTTGAATCATTTGTTAGGATGATTGAAGGCTGTTCCTGTTCAATTTCAATCCGAATATTAGAACTGGTTCTGGTGTAAAATACACGACTTTCCAGTATCGGTGATCGTGCCGAGAAATGCTATGTTCCAAAGTACAGGTGTAGAACATGATTGACATCATCAAGGTTATTATCCTCGGAATCGTCGAAGGGCTGACTGAATTTTTGCCCATTTCCTCCACTGGACATCTGATTGTGGTTTCAGCTTTGCTGAACTTTGAAAACGCGCTGGGGGGGACGTTCGAGATTTTTATTCAGTTCGGGGCTGTCGTCGCGGTTGTGATTTACTTCCGGGAGGATTTGTTCCAGAAGGTGCGGGCATTGTTCAGCAAGAAGGATGGATGGCGCTTCTGGTTGAACCTGCTCATCGCGGCAGTTCCTGCTGGTTTGGTGGGGTTTCTTTTTATCGACGACATTAAAGCGGTGTTGTTCAACCCAGCGGTGGTGGCTATTTCGTTGATTGTTGGCGGTGTTATTTTCCTGTTGGTGGAACGTACAGCGGATAGCCGGCAGGTTGTTGTCGATGATCTGAGCAGCATTACGCCCGTACAAGCGTTGATTGTTGGGATCATACAGATTCTGGCTGTGATTCCGGGGGTTTCCCGTTCTGGCGCGACGATCATTGGTGGCATGATGACAGGATGGAACCGGGCTGTAGCAACGCGATTTTCTTTTTATCTGGCAATTCCAATCCTTGGCGGCGCGACGGTATATGATCTGGTCAAGAGTCTCGATACGATTTCGAGTAATGATCTGATGAATTTGATTGTGGGGGCTGTCGTATCAGGGGTTGTGGCGTGGATTTCGATCCGGTGGCTGCTGACATTTGTGGCGCGGAACAGCTTTGTGGTTTTTGGTTATTACCGGATTGCCGCGGGGGTAATTATTCTGTTGATTCTGGCAACAGGTATTGTGAATCTGGCATAGCAGGCGTTTTATATGTAAGTGTAAATTCTCAATACTCCAAGTGTAAGAGATGATTCTATAATCGTTATAGAGTAGAGATGAAAGACACTAAAAGCAAGCCAAGCGGAAGTGGCTCCTCACCACTTCAAATAAGGAATATCTATGGGAACGAAAATTCTGGTCATTGAGGATGCTGATGCCCTCCGTAAAGACATCATGGAGATGCTGTCTTTTGAAGATTATGATGTCGAGGGGGCAAACAACGGTGTGAATGGTGTTAATTTAGCCCGTTCATGGCATCCTGACCTCATTATCTGTGACATCATGATGCCAGAACTGGATGGTTATGGGGTGCTGGCAGAACTGCGACGCGATGGAGCCGGTTTAACGATACCCTTCATTTTTTTGACCGCTAAAACCGACAAGAGCGATATGCGGCTTGGGATGGATCTGGGCGCGGATGATTACCTGACGAAGCCTTTCACGGCGCAGGAATTGATCAACTGTGTGCGGAAGCGGTTGGAGAAGGTGACCGAGCTTAACCGTATTTCGGAAGAGAAGCTGGATGAACTGCGTGAGAATATCATTCTGGCGCTGCCTCATGAACTGCGAACCCCGCTGACGGGCATATTGGGATTTGCTGACATATTGATGATGGACAGCAATGATATGAGCGGGGATAAGATTGCTGAGATGGCGCGGTACATCCACAGCGCGGCTCAGCGGCTGTACCGATTGACCGAGAATTATGTGGTGTACGCGCAGCTAGAGGTGTTGAAGTCTGATAACCCAAGAGCAGAACTGCTGTCGCAGTTTGCGACAGGTGAAGTGCGTTCGTTGGTTGAGAATGTAGCATTCCAACAGGCGCAGTATTACCGGCGTGAGGCTGACTTGGAGCTGTCGATTGATGATAACGCTGCGATCAAGATGATTGATGAAAATTTGAAGAAGGTTGTCATGGAACTGCTGGACAACGCCTTCAAGTTCTCGGCTCCGGGTACGCCGGTTTCGGTGGAAGGGGTTTTCCAAGACGATCATTATACGCTCACGATTATGGATCATGGGCGGGGAATGAACGAGCAACAGTTGACGCGAATTGGCGCGTTTATGCAGTTCAATCGTAAGCTGTATGAACAGCAGGGATCAGGCTTTGGATTAGCGATTGTGCAGCGGTCGGTTGAGCTGCATCATGGGACGTTCAAACTGGAAAGTATGCCTGACCAATATACGCGGGTTACAGTCATTTTGCCGGCTGTTCCGGCGCTGGAATATGGGATTGGATAACCCGCAGAAATTCTCAAACGACTCGCAGTAAATTCAGGGGGAAACCCCTGTTTTGTTTGGGACAGCATGACTGAAGCTGAGAAATGATGGTATCAATTCGTATATGATTGCTTGCTCAGAATAGGTCGCAATGGTAGACTGTTATCATTATGTGAAACGATCACAGCCGTCTTTGAAGGAGGCAGCATTCATGCAACAGAACAGGGTGCGCAGGTTGATATGGGCTGCGAGTGCTGCATCTCTTGTGTTATTAAGCGGCTGCTTTCAGTCTGCGGGGACAAACCCGAACTCCCTGTCGGTTGCGGACAGCGGGCCGACTTTTACGCCGTTTCCGACTGACTTACCCCCGCCTCCGGTTACACAGCTTGTGGTGGTGACGGCGACGCAAGACCCGAACGCATTCTTGCTACAGGATTTCCCGACATCTGACCCGAATACCGGGTTGGCTATTCCGGAATCAACTCTGGCGAGCGATGTGGCGGCTCCGCTTGACCTGTCGCAGCTTGATCCGCTGGATATTACGGCGACGTATATTGTGGGGGGCGCGACGAGCACCGCGGGCGCATTTGCGACGCAGACGGCGCAGGCGATCTTCGGGTTCCCGACGGCGACCGCTACGCCGGACGCGCTTTTCCTGACGCCGACGAGCGGGGTGGTTGTGCCGGGGCAAGATTGTACGCATGTGGTGGTGGCAGGGGAGAATTTGTTCCGCATCGCGATGCGCTACAACACGACGATTGACGCGATTGCCCGCGCGAGCGGAATCACCAATTCCAATACAATTCTGGTGGGACAGAACTTGACGATCCCCGGCTGCGGTACCGGTGGGACGGGCGGGGTGGCGACACAATCACCGGGGACGGGCGTGGGAACTACGTATACGGTGCAGCAGGGCGATACGCTGTTCAAGATTTCGCTCCAGTA
>JAFLCH010000280.1 GCA_017303775.1 Anaerolineae bacterium
TGAAGACGCCTTCAGCATGAGCGAACTGCTCGCCCTCTCCAGCCTCGTTGAGAAGCGGCCAGAGAGTACCATCGTGCCTCGCGAGTCTGCCGAACCCGCAGCCGCCTCCGCTCCAGCGGCGGAAAAATCTGCTGCCGCTGATCCCGCGGACTACGCTCGCCGCCAATTAGAGATGCTCAACGGTGGCGCAGCCGCCGAACCAGCCGCGCCTGCTGCCCCCGCCGCCGCGCCGGCTTCCGATGCCGCCGAATACGCGCGCCAGCAGTTGGCCGCCCTCGGTGGTGCAGCCGCCGAACCAGCCGCGCCTGCCGCCGCCGCGCTCACTCCCCAGCAGCAGGAACTCGCCCAAAAATTCCGCGATACCGAAGCGCAGGTGCGCGCCCTCCGCAGCCAGTATCAGGCCGGGCAGTTCACCCGCGACCAATTGCAGGAACAGCTCAAGCGCCTCATGATCCTCGACGAAAACAACGTCTGGTGGATGATGGGCGTCGAAACCGACACATGGTATCGCTTCCAGAACAACGAATGGCTCGTCGCCACCCCGCCCTACGGCGCAGCCGCCGCACAGCCGGGTCGCGCCCCCACACCCACCGTCACCTCGCAGCTTGACCCCAGCGAAGTCATTCAAGGCTCGCTCCCTTATCTGCCCAGCGAACAGGTGCCCGTCGGTGATTACACCCAACCCTCAGGCCAATATCAAACCGGCGGCTTTGGTATCACCGAAGAACTCGGCCTCCCCCGCCAGAACATTCCCATCAACGATCCGGATCGCACCGTCGTCGGGACTGCCGGAGCGTATCTCACGCCGGTGCAGCCCGGTGCCGCGCCCACCCTTCAGAATCTGGACGCCGGTCTCACGCAGGTCAACCAGCGCGTCGATGCCGGTTTCGATCCCTACAGCGCCGGCCCTGCCACCCCCGCGCCTATGCCGGGGCAGGGAGATGTCATTCCGGCCTATGAAGCCGACGTGGCCTCGCCCACCTACGAGGACGCCGTTCGCCTTCAGCAGCAGCGCACCCTCCGCACCGTCCTCACGCTGGCAGGCTTGGCCGTCGGCGCGGTCATTCTACTCGCTGCCTGCGGCATCGGCTTTGTGCTCATCCAGTACAACGGCATCGCCGGTCAGTATCAACAGCAGATCGCCAGCCTCGCCAACTACCGTCCACAGTTTCAGACGGCGCGCGTGCTGGACATCAACGGCAACCTCATCGCCGAACTCAACAGTCAGGACGGCGGCGCGCGTACCAATGTTGCCCTCGACCGCATCTCGCCCTTCATGCTTCATGCTGCCGTCTCGCTGGAAAATGAGCGCTTCTTCGACGATCCGGGTTGGGACTGGGTCGCCATCGGTCGCGCCATCATCCAGAACATCAGCGCCGGTCAGATCGAGTCCGGTGCCAGTACCATCACCCAGCAGATCGCCGAGCAGCTCATCCTCAAGCAGCCGACCAATACCCCCGCCTTGAAGCTGCAAGAGTTGATCATCGCCGCCGAGATTTCCAAGCTGTACAGCAAGCAGGAAATCCTGCGCCTCTACCTCAACGAAATCTTCTTCGGCAACCAATCCTACGGGGTCGAGGCCGCCGCCCAATTCTATTTCAACGTCAGCGCCAACGACCTCAACCTCCCGCAGTCCGCCATGCTCGCTGGCATGATCGCCTCGCCCGTTCAGTACAATCCGGTGCGCATCAGCAACGACACCGACCAAACCTATGGCATTCGCCGTGATGCCACCTTCGCCCGCATGGAATACGTCATCCAGCGCATGCAAACCGTCGGCTGTCTGCCGGTTGATGTGGGCAGTGCGCCTTTCTGCATCACGCCGGAAGTCGTCCGTCAGGCCACCATTCCCAAAGCCCAGCTCAAGGCCGACACCTACGAACCGCGTGAAGTGCGCTTCAAGTACCCGCATTTCGTCCAGTTCGTCACCAGCTATGTCGAAAGCGTCTACGGCTCCGGTGAAATGTATCGCCTCGGCTTCGTCATCCGCACCACCCTCAACAGCGCCGTGCAGGAAGCCGCCGAAACCGCCCTCGACCAAACCATGGCGCAGTTGATCAATACCGGCGTCAACACCGGTTCCGTCATGGTCACCGATCCGCGCACCGGTGCCATCCGTGCCATGGTCGGCAGCCCCGATTTCAACAGCACCGCCATCAACGGGCAGGTCAACGGCGCGCTCACATGGCAGCAGCCCGGTTCAGCCATCAAACCCGTCGTCTATGCCGCCGCCCTCGAAGGCGTCGATACCAACGGTGATGGCCGCGCCGACTCCTACCTCACGCCGGCCAGCATCCTCTGGGACGTGCCCACCACCTTCCAGAATCCCACCTATACGCCCGTCAACTTCGACAACCAGTTCCGTGGGCCGGTAGCGCTTCGCTACGCCCTCCAGAACAGCTATAACATTCCCGCCGTCAAAGCCTACCAGTTCATCGGCAACGACAAATTCCGTGACATGGCTAACCGCTTGGGCTTGGGCTTTGTCGATGGCGGCACCTTCGGCCTGCCCACCGCTCTCGGTGCCACCGAAGTCACCCTCTACGGCATGATGTCCGCCTACGGCACACTCGCCAACAGCGGCGTCCGCGCCCCCCTCTACAGCGTCGAAAGCATCACTGACGCGGCTGGCAACCCCGTCGCACTGCCGCAGCGTGCCACCCCCGCGCAGGTCATTCAGCCGCAGGTCGCCTACCTCATGGAGAACATCCTCAGTGATGATGTCGCCCGCGCCTCGGCCTTCGGGGTCAACGGCCCGCTCACCATCAACGGCCTGCCCACCAGTAACTTTGTCGGTGCCAAAACCGGTACCACCAACGACTCGCGGGATCTGTGGACGATGGGCTTCACCCGCAACGCCGTCGTCGGTGTCTGGCTCGGAACGCCCGATAACCGCGCCACCAGCGTGCGTGATGGCGGTTATGGCAGCGCCGCGCCCCTCTGGAATCGCGTCATGGTCGCCGCCTTGCAAGTCGCGGGCCGCCCTGAAGCCTTCGCCAATCCGCCCGGCCTCATCCAGCAGCAAATCTGCGCCGACACCGGCACGCTGCCCCCTGCCAATTGCAGCAGCCAGCGCACCGAACTCTTCATTCAAGGGCAGGAAGCGCCGCCCGCCACCAGTGCCTTCGTCCAGCAGGTCGCCATCGACACATGGACAGGTCTCCGTGCCAACGAATTCTGCCCGGATAACCGCATCGTCCAATCCGTCGTCAACATCAGCGACACCGCCGCCGTCTCATGGCTGCAATCGCCCGCCGGTGCCGCCGTCGCTCAACGCCTCGGCATCCCGACCGGTCAGCAGTCCGTGACTCTGCCCTCCAACGCCTGCGATCAGAACACCGAAGTCCCCATCGCCCGCATCCTCTCCCCGCAGGACGGCCAGAGCATAACCGGCCTCTTCTCCGTCGCCGGTGTCGCCACCGCCAACCAGACCTTCAACCGTTACCAGTTGGAATACGCCGCCGCCACCCAACCGGATCTTTTCACCATCATCGGCGGCCCCTCCACCAGCCCGCAGAACAACGGCGTTCTGGGGCAGTGGAACACCCAGCAGCTCCCCAACGGCGCGTACATCCTCCGCCTCTCCATGTTCTCCAACAGCGGCGGTTATCTCTCGCGCACTGTCACCGTCAATGTCGTCAACGTCGCCCCCACACAGGCGCTGCCTGTCATCCCCACCGCCGACTTCGGCACGCCCATCATTCAACCCGCCCCCACCGACTCCGGTGGCATCGTCTTCCCCACGCCCACCCCGCTGCCCTTCCTGCCGGTCATCACCCCCGGCACTTAACCCATCTTTACCCCCGAATCACAGAGGCGTACAGTCATGTACGCCTCTTTTGGTTTCCGCCTCGCTTGCACCCCACCACAAAATCATTATGCTGAATAGTAGGGCTTCACCGCATAATCCGAAGCCCGATTACTTAACATTTTTGATAAAGGGGGCTTTTGATGAATACATCCGCACGTTCGACCATCGTGACCGTAACCGCCATCTGGACTCTCGTCCTCGCCATCTTCAACCTCTGCATCTCACTGCCCGTGCTCGGCCTCGGCGCGCTCACCGGTAGCCTCGGTCAGATCGCCAGCCAATCCGGCGAAGAACTCACCGCCGAACAGCAGGCCGCCATCGCCGCTGTCGGTGGAGTAGGCGGGGCGCTGGTCACCGTTGTCGGCGTACTCTTCCTGCTCATCGCCATCGCGCTGCTCATCGATGCCGTCGGTCTTTTCCAATCCAAACCGTGGTCATGGATGCTCACCGTAGTGCTCTATGGCATCTACGTCGTCCTCACGGTCATCGGTTGGCTTGCCAACAACGGCTTCAACGTGCTCTCGCTCATCTTCGTCGTCATCAGCGTCGCCATCATCTATCTCTTCTGGACGAACGCCGAAGTCAAGCGTAATCTCGGCAAAGAGTAACCGTCTGCCGCATGGGGGCGGTGCATCAACCCCGCCGCCCTCATTTCACCCGCAGCTTATCCAGCACATTCTGTAACCCCGCCGGCAGCGGTGCTTCAAACGTCATCCGCTTGCCGCTCGTCGGATGGTCGAACGACAGCTCTGCCGCGTGCAGGAAGTGCCGCTTCAGCTTCAACCGCTGCTTGCGATACCCGTACACCGCGTCCCCCACAATCGGACACCCGATGAACGCCATATGCACACGGATTTGATGCGTCCGTCCCGTCAGCAGCTTCACCCGCACCAGCGCTTGCTCGCCGCTGAAGTCGTGCTCAATCACCGTATACTCGCTCACCGCCGCTTTCCCGCCCCGCTGCACCGCCATCCGCTTCCGGTTGTTCACATCCCGTGTGATCGGCGCGTCCACCCGTCCCGTCAGCGTCGGCGGTTTTTTCTCCAGCAGCGCCAGATACACCTTATCCACCGTCCGCGCTTGGAACTGCGCTTGCAGCTTCAGCCGTGCCGCGTCATTTTTGGCGATCACCATCAACCCGCTCGTCTCTTTGTCCAGCCGGTGTACGATTCCCGCCCGCTTTTCCACAATATTCATGCTGATGATCTCCGGCCATCGTGCCATCATCGCGCTCACCAGCGTACCCCGTTCGTTTCCCACGCCCGGATGCACTGTCATCCCCGCCGGCTTATCAATCACCGCGATGTCCGCGTCCTCGTACAGCACGCTCAGCGGGATCACCTCCGGCTCGACTTCGCGCGCTTCCTCCCGCACCGGGATCACCACGCTGATCTGTTCGCCGCCCTTCAGCTTCACCCCCGCCTTCACCCGCTCCCCGTTCACCGTCACCTGTCCGTCTTTGATGAGCGCCTGAATCTGCGCCCGCGACAGATGC
>JAFLCH010000281.1 GCA_017303775.1 Anaerolineae bacterium
CAACATACTATACGGTCAGTATGTTACCGAGATATTTTATTTATACATATAAATATTGATGGTGAATATGTGCTGTACCAACAAAGATGGGGGCTGCAATGAAGATCAAGAGTGGTGAAGTTCGAGACGATCTGGAGACGAGACAGGCCCTTATCGAAGCAGGCATTCAACTGATCGGCGAAAAAGGTTATGACGGCGCAAGCATCGGGGATATCGCGGCGTTCACGAACGTGACAAAGGGCGCTGTCTATTATCACTTCGAGTCAAAAGAGAATTTTGTGCTGGAAATTATCCGGCAGCGAACGGAAAAGAACATCGCACAGTTCAAGAAACTGGCTAAGGAAAATATTTCGCTGGCTGAATGGATCGAGCGGTCATTTTCGGCGATTATCGGATTTTCGGAACCGGCACAGCAATTGTTTACGCTGCAAGTGACGATGGCGGGGTTGCGACCGGGGAACGAACAGATTGGCGCTCTGGTGGCCGAAATTCATGCCGAATGGCGCGACTTGATCACCGAGATGGTAAAGCTATCGGACGAATACCAGAAGGGGCAGGTTCTGGGTGATCCGGAAGTGATCGCGGCGGGGATCATGGCGCTGATTGACGGGCTGCTGATTCATTCCCGACTTGAACCAGAAAGCTTCAGTGAGAAGGCTTTCATCGAACGGCTGGCTCCCCTGTTGAAGCAATGGGTACTCCAGACACCTATCGACAATTGAAGACAACCCCGGTGAACGAAATGGATGCAGGAAAGGCCAACGATTGATGCAGACCTTGATCAAAACATCCAAGTTGATTGATGGCAGCGGGGACGCGGCACGGTTGGGATGGTCGGTTGTGGTGGAAGACGGGCGGGTGGTTGAGATTGGCCCGACGGCACAGTTCGAGGGGATTGAGGCGGAGGTTCTTGACCTGACAGATGGGGTGGTCGTTCCGGGATTCCTCGATGTTCATACGCACTTTTGCTACATCAATGAGGCGGGTTTCCAGCAGAGCGCATTGCAGCCGAATAAGGTGGCGATGTTGAACGCGGGGTTGGGAAACGCGGCGGAATGGCTGCATCAAGGTGTGACGACGACGCGGTTGGTGGGGACTCCTTTTGATCTGGACATTGAACTGCGGCATGTGATTGAAGGCCGCGCTTTGAGCGCTCCGAGGATGGTGTGCGCGGGGCGGATGATGACGATGGTGGGCGGGCGGCGAACCCCATGGGACTTCATGAAGGAAGAGGTCAACGGGGTTGATGAGGCGCGCAGGTTCGCACGGACGCATTTCCAGCGGGGCGCTGATTTGGTCAAGCTGTACTGCACGACGCTGCTGGAGGCGAATGTCGCGGATTATTTGACGCGGGTGCTGGCGATGCCGGATGACGCGCCTGATCCGGGGCGGTGGAGTTCGCTGACGGTTGGTGAAATCGCGGCGGTTTGCGAGGAAGCACACAAGATCGGGCGGACGGTTGCGGCACATGTTGCGCCGACGTTCGGGATCAAGATCGCGCTGCGGGGGGGTGTGGACACGATTGAGCACGGGACGGAACTGGATGATGAGTGCATCTCGCTGTTCCTTGAGACCGGCGCGACTCTCGTCCCGACTTTGAGCGTGGCTTACTTCCAGATCGCACATGGTGATCACCTCGATATGCCGGCTGTATTCACCGAGTTTTCGCGGAAACGGTGGGACCGGCAGGTTGAGATGTTACGCAGGGCGTTTGAGGCGGGGGTGCAAATCGCCACCGGAACGGACGCCATCATTGACGGGATGCAGTTTTACGATGAGGTCGAGCTGCTGGTGACAGCGGTGGGGCTTGATCCGATGAGCGCGCTGGTGGCGGCTACCCGTAACGGCGCGAAGGCCATGGGAATTGCCGGCGAGAAGGTTGGCACAATCGAAAAAGGGAAGTACGCCGATCTGGTGCTTCTGGCAGCCGATCCGTTGGAGGATATTCACAACATTCGGAAGATTTCCGCAGTCGTCAAGAGCGGCAGGATTGTGGCACGACCGCCGGAAACGGACGGTATGGGACAGAAGGGGCATCATGGCTAAATCAGCGATTCTTGCGGCAGGTTTTGTTGACCTGAGCGACGGGGGAATTGAATATCACACGGGCGAATGTCTGGTGATTGAAGATGGGCGGATGGTGGGGTTTGAGGCCGTGGGGAGCCTGCCGGCGGAGGTCACGGTGATCGACCGGTCGGCGGATTACTGCATACCGGGATTGGTGGACGCGGGGCTGCTGGCGGGGTTGATTGTTTCTGAGGACGGCAAACGTCCGAACCGGTATGGCGAGAGTGTGTGGCTGGCGAAACAGGCTGCGGAATTGTGGGTGCGCGGCGGGACGACGAGCGCGGCGAGCATGGGCGCTTATGACCGGATGGATCTGGATTTGCGGGCGAGTATTGGCGAGGGGCGGATCAATGGCCCACGGGTGTACCCGGCATTGTCGCCACTGGTTCCGGCAGGCGCGACGAACTTTCATCTGCTGTACGGGGTGCGCGAAGTTCATGGGGCTGACGAGGCACGGCGGGCGGTACGCGAACTGATTAAGCAAGGCGCAGAACGCATTGTGGTATACGCGGATGTGCCGCTGGAGTTTCATCCTGATCCGGCGGAAACCAGCCGTCATCGACTGACGTTTTCGGTGGATGAATTGAGCGAGATTACGGCGCAGGCAAAGCAGGCAGGGTGTTTTGTACACGCGCAGGCGATTTCGGCGGCGGCGATTGAGAACTGCATTCAGGCGGGTGTGCGGTCGATTGGCTGTGCATTCGGGTTGAGCGAGGCTCATTTAGCGGGGATGGTGGCGGCGGGAACGGCGCTGGCTCCGAACCTCGCGCTGGGCGCGACGATCAGTGAAATGGGGGCAGCGGCTGGCTTCAGCGCTGGCGCGATCAATATGGTGAGCAAACAGCGGATCTCACCGAGCTTACTGATGAAGGCACAAGCGGCTGGTGTGGAGATTATCTGCGCCACCAACACGGCATTTCTGGCGGGCGATGTCCGGCGAGAATGTTACGAACTGCACAAGGCAGGCATGAGCACAAGTGATGTGCTGCGGGCTGCGACGCAAAATGGCGCGAAGGCGCTCAAGCCCTATGTTGAATCCGGTTTCTTCAGATCACATTATTACGCTGATCTGTTATTTGTGAAGCAGAACCCGATAGAAGGGCTGCAAAGCCTTTCGGAGATCAGCGGGGTGATGCTTGAGGGAACGCTGTGTTGAAGTTGTTTGGAGCAGGGATGGTTTGGTTGGTCGGCAGGTGTTTGTATTCGTCGGTAGGTAAAGGAGTATTGTGATTATGAAGCGGTGGAAGCAGTTTGTTTCTGTGATGCTGGTGCTGGTGGCCAGCCTCGTGTTCACGGTGTATCCGGGCGTTTTAGACGCGCAGGAACCGGTTGTGCTGCGGCAACCGGCTAACGAGCCAACGGGTTTGGACCCGGCGCAAGGCGGCTTCGGGTATCAAGAGTTTTTCAGTTTGTACGAGCCGCTGGTTGATGCGTATTCATCGACTGAGATTACGCCGCTGGCAGCGGAAGGCTGGACGGTATCCGACGATGGCCTGACGTATACGTTCACGCTGCGGGAAGGCTTGATGTGGAGCGACGGCGAACCGGTGACGGCTGAGCAGTACCGGCAATCGTTCTTACGCCAGCTCAACCCTGAAACGGCGGCGTATGCTGCGCAGGAATTCTTCTATATCCGTAATGGTCAGGCCTATAACAGCGGTGAAATCACTGATCCGGAAGCGGTGGGGATTTCGGCACCGGATGAGCGGACGCTGATTATCGAACTGGAAAAGCCGTCACCGGTGTTCCTGTCGTATGTGGGCAATTCGGGCTATGTGCCGGTGCGCGTGGATTTGATTGAACAATATGGCGACCAGTGGATGGAAGCCGGTAATCATGTGGGAAATGGCCCGTATATGCTGACGCAGTGGGATCATGACCAACTGATGGTGTTTGAAAAGAATCCTTATTACAACGGAATCTGGAAAGATAATCGGGCGGTTGACCGGATTGAGTTGGTGTTGATGGCAGACGCATGGAACACGGCAGTGCCGGCGTTCGAGGCGGGTGAAGTGGATGTGGCGATTGCGCCGGCGAGCGAACTGCCCCGTTTGCTGGATGATCCTGAGTATTCGAGCATGATCCGACCCGTACCGATTGCCGGTGCGGTGATCCTGATTATGGATACGAAGAATGCGCCGACGGATGATGTGCGGGTGCGGCAGGCACTGTCACTGTCGATTGACCGGAAGGTCCTTTCGGAGCAGGTACTGCGGGGGACGAAGCCGGCAGCGATCAGCATCAGCCCGCCGCAACTGGCAGGCCACAACCCTGATGCGGGAATCGGGTATCAGTATGATGTGGAAAAAGCACAGGCGCTGCTGGCCGAGGCGGGTTACCCCGGTGGTGAAGGGTTCCCGGAATTTCAAGTGACGTACTGGAGCGTGGATGAAGCGCAACTGACGATGCAGGCTATTCAGGCGATGTGGTCGAGCGCGCTGGGGATTAATGTTACGCTGAATCCGCTGGAACCGAGCGCGATGCGTGAGTGGCGCATTTCGCGGAATGAACAGCCGTTCAATTTGTACTACGGTTTGAACTGGGCAGGGATTCAGGACGCGAACCAATTCCACAATGAATTGTTCGACCCGAATAACTCGTTGAAGCGGTCCCGTTTTGATGACGCGGCTTATGTGGACTTGATTCGTCAGGCGCTGGTGGAAATTGATCCTGCCAAGCGGGCGGAGATGTATCAAGAAGCGGAAGCTGTGATTAATGAGCAAGTGCCGATCATCTCGCTGGTATACGAAAGCCAGACGTGGTTGGTACGCCCGTATGTATCCAACTTCGTGGAGATCGCGACTCCGGTGGGGTTGATGTTCCGGTATGCTCACCCAGCCGGATTAACCGTCAACCGATAAGGACTGTTAAGGGCGGAGCAATCCGCCCTTCTTCGTTCATTCTGGCAGGAAGAGTCGTAAAGGGATTTTTTTGAAAACGTATCTGCTGCGGCGGTTGTTGTTGATGGTGCCGACCATCCTCGCCATTTTTACGATCACGTTCTTTTTGATGCATGCTACTCCGGGAAGCCCGTGGGATGACAGCGGGCGTCCGCTGCCGGCGCATGTGATCGAGAACTTGAACGTGAAGTACGGGTTGGATAAGCCCCTGTTGGAGCAGTACTGGATATTCCTGTGGGGGATTATCTCGCGGGGGGATCTGGG
>JAFLCH010000282.1 GCA_017303775.1 Anaerolineae bacterium
TGCCGTCCACTGAAACATACGCACATCCCAAAGCGGGCTGTAATGGTTCGAAAATCCCGGCACTTCGGCCAACAGGCTGCGGGGTGAACCTTCCCCTACGAGCGCGCTTTCCAGTCCCTGCCGCAGCGGGTTATCTCGCCCACGTGGGCCATTAATGGCGAGGAACAGGGGCGCATCAGCGCGTCCGAACGTTTCGCCCAATCGTGGGGCGTAAATGGCCTGTTCCAACGCTGCCGCTGTCGGGTCACTGGCATCCGGGCTGACGTAAAAAATCTCCCGTCCGAAGCCGAAACCCTGCGCCAACCGCATCAGCACTGTCCCTTCTTCTGGGCAAATCGCCAGAGCCAGATCATGCACATGGCTGCGATCCGGGTTGCCTTCACAGAAATCAATTTCGTCTGCCGTCACCCCAAAGGCGACAATCGGAGCGTTATAAATCACCCCCTCCACTTCGACCAATGGGGTATATGCTGCATCGCCTACTGCTCCCGGTTGGGCTTCGGAGGGCGGGAAGGGAGAATCAGCTCCCGGGACTAAGCGGTGTTCAGGTGCGAAGTCCACCCGACCGGCATCAAACACCCATATCCCGCTGGATTCAATAGTGGCTTGGCGGGTTTGCCCCAGCGCGCCCATCAAAACGGGTGCAGCGTTGATGCCCCAAGCTGCCGCGGTTGTCGCGTCGCTGGCGTCAGTCAGGATGAACCATAGAGGTGTGCCATCGCTCAAGCGCCCCTCATACAGCGGCAGGAATACCGCACGTCGATCATCCCTCACCTGACTCTCTACAAAATACTGCTCCCCCAATCGTGCATCAGCCGCTTCTTGAGCGTGCCCCGTCATTGGTACCAGTAACCCCAGCAGCAGCACCAACGCTGCACCCATCAAAGCAAACACAATTCTACGGTTACGCGACATCATCAATCCTCTGGATAAACCAATAATCCGGAATGGTTGTACAGCATGGCGTGCTGGAACTGTCTAGTGGGAAGGGGAACGTGTTACAAGTCGGGAGGTACAGCGCAGTGAGTAAAAGGGGAATGTGCCGCAGCAGCACATTCCCTACCGATCTCAAATGTGGCTATGACGAAGGCTCCATCATCATCTCGGCGCTCAGTGCCTTATACAGGTAAGCGTCCAATTCGGCGCGCAAATCACTACACGCCACATCTTCGCCTTCGATATGACCGGGGGTGAGCATGACCATGTTTTCCATCATGTCATCGCCCTCTTCCATCATCGCTTCCTCGGTCATCATGGCTTCTTCTTCCATCATCTCGTCGCCCATCATCGCCATCATGGCATCGAAGAGCGGCGCATACTGTCCTTTTTCATAAGTCGACAGATCAAACATGGAAGTGAAGCCGTAATCATGTTCGGCGATGTAGAGCAGGGCGATCAACGTCGAATCGCAAACATGTGTCATCATCGCGTCCTGCGCCCCAACCGGCAGCGCCGTGCTGAACAAACCCAACGCCAAAACCAGCACCAGTAAAATTGTCGTAATCCGTTTCATCAAGAAGCTCCTTTTATCCGGGGGATTCACCATCCCGCCAACGATGTCCGGAGCGTAAAAGAGAAATCTAACCATATCCTGACGAAAAGGTTACGAAAGGCTTACGTCATTTACGGTTCAACACAAAATCACGGTTGAGAGTATGCCGCTTCGGTTGGCTCGCCGTCGGTCGTCACATCCGGCTCAAGCAGAGCTGGCGCTTCCGTCGCCCGGAACGTGTTAATCACGAACACCGATGCGATGATGATCGCCGCCGCGATCAAAGTGCGCTCCGTAAGCGCTTCATTCGCGAATGCCCATCCGAGGAATACCGCCACTACCGGATTCACATAGGCGTAAGTAGACGCTCGTGCTGCCGTCGTATGCTTCAACAAATACACATACGCCGTATAAGCGATCATCGCCCCGAACACGATCAAATACACCAGCGCCAGCAGCGATTGCAGCGAGATAGCGCTCACGTTCACCCGTGGCCACTCCCCGCTCACCGTTCCCACCAGCAGCAGCAAAACACCGCCGCACAACATCTCCATGCCCGTCGTGAGCAGCGGCGCGTCCGGCAGTTGCGCATTCCGTGAATATAACGAACCAATCGCCCAACAGCTTGTCGCGATCAAGATCGAGATCACCCCCAGCGGATTAAGCGCCTCGCCGCTCTCGCCGCTCGGCCCCACCAGCAGGAACATCCCCGCCAATCCCATCAATACCCCCGTGAGCACCAGCCCGTTCGGACGGCTTCCACCGGGACGCACCCAATCCAGCAGCACCACCCACAGCGGCACAATCGCCACCAATAACGAAGCCAGACTAGACGGAATATGCTGTTCCGCCCATGTCACACCCCCGTTTCCCGCCATCAGCAGCAGTCCGCCGATAATCAAGGTCGAACGCCAGTGTACGCGCTTCGGTGCGGCCACACCTCTCCAGCGTGACCAACCATAAAGCAGCGCTCCCGCCAGCGTGAACCGCACCCCGGCCATCAAAAACGGCGGCATCGTCTCAATCGCGAATCGAATCGCCAGATAAGTCGATCCCCAGATGATATAAACAGCAGCAAACGCCGCGATCACCCGCCAATTTGCGGGCGCGCGAAAAGTAGGTTGGCTCACAAAACCTCCGGACTCACCTGATGACGTTGGAAAAAGAGAGATGGTTTGCGGCAGATCGTCATGAATATATTGATTCTACTCCGGAGCTTGCCGCCGAAAATATCCGTTTATTGCCACCTTATCAGCCCCAAACCCCTCCACTTCGCCCATCTTTCCGCTGGGTCACCCGGCCTATCTCAAGAAAGTACACGAGTCCTATAGAATTAATTCTATTGTGTTGTAGAGTATTACTGAAGTCTAGTTTCAGTAGACTGTCAGAAAATGTGGAGGTAAGTTCAAATGAAACGGTCAACAATTATCATTGCGATTTGCGTCCTCGCCCTCGTCAGCCTGTTTACATTCTCGGCGACGTTTGCGGCAGATGACGCACACACGGATATTGATCCGAATGCGAACGCCTGCTTCGAGGGTGGAAGCTTGTACGGACAGTGCGACACCGAAGCCATGTGGAAGGCCGGCTGGTTCCGTGCACAGGTTGAAATCGGTGCCCTCAGTGCCGATGATGTACCCGCCGAATTCGCTTGGGCCGTGCCGGGGCATGACTCCTCCGGTGGCAGCTCCGACGATCATGGTAAGGGTGATGAGGAAATCTGCCTCGAATAAGTAAACCCCGCTGCTGATCTTCTCAGCAGCACCAATGTTAACGAAGCCGCGCTCTCCGGAGTGCGGCTTTTGATTCACCTAACGCACATCCCCCACGGATGCAAACCACCCCGGATTCGACTATCATAAACAATAGGAAACCCGCGTTAGAGCATATGTGCTACAATGATGATCAAATCGCCCTGACGCACGCTTGAACATCAACAAATGTGAACTGGAGACGGAAGCCATGCCCTTTATTGAAGCGCCTACAACGTTTTACTTGGGTCGGCGTTATGACCCCACCAACCAAAAACTCGCCGATGACGTGGTTTACTATGACGCCCGCGACCTCGTAACGCATGCCATTGTCGTAGGCATGACCGGCAGCGGCAAAACCGGCCTCTGCATCACCATGCTCGAAGAAGCCATCCTCGACAACATCCCCGCCATCATCGTCGATCCCAAAGGTGACATCACCAACCTCATGCTCACCTTCCCAGACTTCACACCCGAAGACTTTCAACCGTGGATTAACCCTGACGATGCCCGCCGCGCAGGGCTGGATATTCCCTCCTACGCCGCCGACATCGCCGCCCGTTGGAAAGAAGGTCTCACCAACTGGGGCATCGTGCCGGATCGTCTCCGCTGGCTCAAAAGCATCGCCAAGTACAGCATCTACACCCCCGGCTCGGATGCCGGCCTCCCCGTCAGCATCCTCGCCTCACTCGCCGCCCCCGTCGAAGGCTGGGTAGGCAACGAAGAATCCCTCCGCGAAAAAATCAGCGGCATCGTCACCGCTCTCCTCGGCCTAATCGGCAAAAATGTCGAACCCGTCAAGGACAAAGAACACGTCCTCATCAGCAACATCTTCGAATACAACTGGCAGCGCGGCATCAGCCTCACCCTCGAAGACATCATCATGCAGGTGCAGCAGCCGCCCTTCCCCAAACTCGGTGTCCTCGATGTTGACCAGTACATGACCGAGAAAACACGCTACAAGCTGGCGATGGAACTCAACAACATCGTGGCCGCTCCCTCCTTCCAATCGTGGATTCAGGGTGAACCGCTGGATATTCAAAACCTGCTCTACCAGCCCAATGGCCGCGCCAAAGTCTCCATCTTCTACATCGCCCACCTCAACGAAGCCGAGCGCCAGTTCATCATCACCCTCCTGCTGGAAAATGTCCTCGGTTGGATGCGCCAGCAAAGCGGTACCACCAGCCTCCGCGCTCTGCTCTACATCGATGAAATGTTCGGCTACTTCCCCCCCTATCCCCTCAACCCGCCCACCAAAGACCCCATCCTCCGTCTGCTCAAGCAGGCCCGCGCCTTCGGTCTGGGCATGATCCTCGCCACCCAGAATCCCGGCGATCTGGACTACAAAGGTCTCAGCAACGCCGGTACATGGTTCATCGGGCGTCTTCAGTCCGAAAATGACAAAAAGCGCGTCATGAGCGGCCTAGAATCCCTCGCCAGCGCCGACAGCCAATTGAACCTCAAAGCCGTCGAACGCCTCATCGCCGACCTTCAGCCGCGCGTCTTCCTCATGCACAACGTTCACGACACCGCCGGCCCAACCCTCGTCTATTCCCGCTGGTGCATGAACTACCTGCGCGGCCCCCTCACCCGCCAGCAGGTCGGCATGCTCATGGGGTCGCAAAAGCAGGAACTCGTCACCCGTCTCGCCGCGCAGGGTTATCCCGCGCCGGTTGCGGGTGGAGGCGCGCTGCCCATGCCGCCCGTCCGCGCTCAATCCGCCGCCGCCAACATGCCGCCCGCCCCGCCCGGTTTCGCCCCGCCCAACCCGCCCGGCTTCGACGGCAGCATCACCCAACAAATCACCCAATCCTACTCACAGGCCGTCCCGCCCCAGAGCACACAGGCCACCCTCCGCGCCGTACAACCCGCCCCCGGCTTCAACGCCAGCGCGCCCGCCTTGCCCTCTGCCATCTCCCAATTCTTCATTCCGGCCACCGTCACCGCCGAACAGGCCATCCAATACTAC
>JAFLCH010000283.1 GCA_017303775.1 Anaerolineae bacterium
GGTGACTAAAGAAGTAGCCGACGCCACTGAAACGCCCTACGCTATCGCCTACGAACCACGCGGCCAACGCTTCTGGGGATTCGCGATTTCCGAAGGGGGCATGTGGTTCGATGCCGAAGGCAATTTCACTGCCGACAGCCCCGGCTTCCGCACGGCTGCTGAAAAATTGGTCGCTTGGAACCAGACAGGAATCAGCGACCCCGCTATTTGGGCGAACCTGCCGGATGGGCCAAATCTCGCCCGTGACCAGTTCATTAATGGTCAGGTGGTTTTCCTCTACAGTGGTAGCTTCGCTGTTGGTGGATTGGCTTCAGCTATTGGTGACACCTTCGACTGGTCAGCCATTCCTAACCCCAGCGGCCCCGGTGGCAGCACCGGTAGCCCCGGTGGATCACTCTTGGTTGGTTTTGCTGGCACAGAACATCCTGCGGAAGTTGCTAAGTTGTTCGACTTCCTCACTCAGGCTGATGTGCTGGGTGAATTTTCGGTCAAATCATCCTTCCTTCCCGGTCACTTAGGGCTTGCGCAGCAGGGTCTGGATTTCACCGCCAACGCTGAAATTCTGAATGCACTTTCCGCCGAAATTCCGAAGTTGGATGAACAGGCTTATCGCCTTCAATACAGCCAATATGCCTTCACCTACAATCGTCCGATTGACAATCGTCTCAGTCAGGTGATCGCCGGTGAACTGACGCTTGATGACGCCGTCGCCGCTATCCAAAAAGATGTGGATGACGCTATCGCGGCTACTCAAACACAATAGGCCAGATAACAGTTGAAGAGGGTTGAAGTAACATTCAACCCTCTTTTCTGCTTCTAGCACACATCACCACAGCAAGGAAATACCGGATGACCAGTATCCCTGCCCCAAAGCCTTCCGCGTACCGCGCCAAACGTCAGCCTACCGTACTCGCACAAGTGCTCGATTGGGTCATGCATCCGATTGAGCTGGTACTGGAACCTCTTCAAAGGCGAATCGGTGTGCGGCGGATGGCATGGATCTTTGTGCTTCCCAACTTGGTCATCTTCGGGATCTTCATCTTGCTGCCCATGATCCTGAATTTCTACTATGCCTTTACCGGCGGCACCAATTTCGCCCCGCAAGATCGTCCATTCGTTGGAACAACAAACTTCCAAGCTTTATTTGCTTGCCAAGATTTTCTAAACCCACAAACCTGCCAGCAAGACATCTTCTGGCGCGCCATCTGGAACACAGGAACATTTGTCTTCTTTCAGGTTGCGGGCATTGTCTTCTTCTCATTGGTAACAGCCGTCGCCCTCAACCAGCGCATCCGTGCGCGTGGCTTCTTCCGGAGTGTCTTCTTCTATCCGGTGCTGCTGTCTCCGGTCGTCGTTGCCCTCATCTGGAAGTGGATCTTACAGCGTGATGGTGTCCTAAACGCTATCATCGTTGGCTTGGGTGGAGAACATATTCCCTTCCTGCTAGATCCAAATTGGGCGCGCTTCTGGGTGATCTTTGTCAGCGTTTGGGCGCAAGTTGGCTTCTACACCCTCATCCTGCTAGCCGGTCTACAATCCATTCCGCTGGAATACTATGAAGCTGCCCAAATCGACGGAGCCTCCAACTGGAACAGTTTCCGTCATATCACCCTACCGCTGCTTATGCCTACCATGCTTGTGGTTCTAATCCTATCGCTCATTCGCGCCGTACAGGTTTTTGACCAATCGTTCGCCCTCACCGGCGGCGGCCCCGGAACAGCCACCACTTACATCGTGCAGTACATCTATAACACCGGCTTCACCAGCCCCAGCAGGCAAGCGGGCCTTGCCGCAGCCGCGTCGGTCGTGCTGGCAGCCGTCTTAATGATCCTGACCTTGACACAACTGCGGCTCGGCAAACGCACGGAAGAACAGACCTGAACAGGGAATGACCGGAACGAACATGAAAACCGTCTTCGATTTCTTGACACAAACCCGGGGTAAACATCAACTCTCCCGCAGTGACCTTCTCACCTATCTCTACCTTTCATTCGGAACAGTCATCATGTTTGGGCCGGTTGTCTGGTTAGGTTTATCGTCGTTCAAACCTCAAGCCCAGTTAGTGCGGTTTCCCCCTAGCCTGCTCCCAACTCGGCAGGAAACCGTCATCATTCCCGGCTACGAAAACCCGCTTGAACTCTACAATGTCGCCTTCGAAGACGGTACTAGCCGCCGGCTTGCTCAGGTGTCCCGTGTCGGCATCGAAGCCCGCATGGTCGATCCAATCGCGCCGGACGAGATCATCACGGTCAACATTCGCCAGCGCACCCCCATTGAATCGCTCTATTTCGGGCTGGACAATTACACGCGGGGGGTGACGACCTTCGACTTCTGGACTTATTTCCGCAACAGCCTTGTGGTGACCGTTGTCGCTACCATCATCACCCTGCTCGTCAACAGCATGGCCGCCTTTGGCCTCAGCAAATATCAGTTTCAGGGGCGCAACGCAATCCTCGTCATCATCATCAGCACACTCATGGTGCCGCTGTCCGTTATCCTTATCCCCATCTTTTTGGTCATCAGCCAGATCGGCTGGACGAACAACCTGCTCGGCGTTATAGTCCCTGCTGCCGCCACACCCACTGGCGTCTTTCTGCTCCGCCAATATATGCTCACCATCCCCGACGAACTGCTGGACTCGGCACGTATCGACGGAGCAAGCGAGTGGCGCATCTATTGGCAAATCGTACTCCCGTTGGCTGGCCCTGCGCTGGCCGTATTAGCCATATTCTCGGTAATGTGGCGCTGGAATGACTTTCTCTGGCCGCTGATCGTACTCAACCGTAAAGAACTATTCACCTTACAAATTGGCTTGAACAGCTTTCAAGGTGAATTTAATACCCAATGGGATTTGATATTGGCGATGACGGTGCTCACCCTACTGCCCGTAACCATCGTTTTCGCCTTCCTACAGCGCTACATCACCACAGGCATCGCCACGACCGGCATGAAATAAGGAGCATCAACCATGCCAACCACCGTAACAGTCGTTGGCTGCGGAGCCATCGGCCTCACATCCGCAATCCGTTTGCAGGAAGAAGGCTTCTCCGTCACCATCCTCACCCGTGACCTGCCCCCCAACCTGACATCCGCGGCAGCCGGCGCGTACTGGTATGGTGGCGAACTCGCGAGTCATCCTTCCCGCCAGCGGTGGTCACTTGCCTCTCTCCACCGTTATCATGATCTCGCGCAAACTCGCGAAACCGGAGTCGCCCTGTTCACGATGCTGGAAGTCTTTCAGGAATCGATTCCTGACCCTTGGTTCAAAAACGACATCACCAGCTTCCGTCCTGCAACCCCATCCGAAATTCCAGCCGGTTATACCGCTGGCTTCTGGATGGAAATCCCCATCATTACCCCACCGCGCTACCTCGCCTATCTCGTGCAGCGCTTCACACAGGCTGGCGGAATTATCCATCAGACAGAGATCACCTCTCTTACCGACATAGCGCCTCAATACCCGCTCATTGTGAACGCCACCGGCGTTTATGCTCGTCAGGTTGCCAATGATCCGGCGGTATATCCTCTCCGCGGGCAAACCATTCGCGTGAACGCGCCGACCATCAAGCAAGCCTTCATGGATGATGCAACTTTTACTTATGTTCTTCCGCGCGAGGATGGTTGTGTGCTCGGTGGTGTCAGCCAGCGGGACAACTGGAATCTTGCCCCTGATGCACGCGACCGAGATGACATCTTCAAGCGCTGCTCCAGTTTCATTCCGGGCTTACAAGGAGCACCCATCATAGCCGAAACAGTTGGCTTGCGTCCCGGTCGCTACTCGGTTCGGCTTGAAAAAGAGCAAGTCGGCAGCGCCACAGTCATACATAACTATGGCCATGGTGGCTTAGGGTTTACGTTATCGTGGGGATGCGCCGACGAGGTTGTACAGTTGGCGCAGGAGATTGTTTAACAAACCAGCTTACATAAACGGGAGCAGCAAAAATCTGCCCCCGTTCAAAACCTCAACACGCACTTCAGTGCATAGATGACTCGATTCGTACCGGTTGTCCGGCTTCAACCGACTGATAAGCTGCGACCACAATTTCAACCGCCCGTAACCCGTCCGTGCCGGTGATTGACGGCGTCCGATTAGCCTTAACGGCGTCCACAAATTCTCGCAGCATGCCCGCGTTCGCGTCCGACCCCCAATAATTCCACAGGGGTTTTCCGGCGCGCTCACTATAAACGCTCAACACCTGCTTATACGCGTCCAACGTCACCAACCCGTTTTCCCCAACCAGCTCGAATTTCAATCCGCCCCACGTTGGGTATGACGCCGGTTTGCTCCAACTACAATCGATGCTGGCAAAGGTTCCATTTGCGAAGGTCAGCATGACCAAACCACCCGTTTCCACATTCACGCGATCACCGTGAATGATACGGTTCGTGGCCGCGTAAACTTCTGTGACCTCGGCCTCCAGATACCAGCGCAGTAAATCTGCGAGATGCACCACATGATCCGCTAGAGCACCGCCACCCGCCAGTTGCTTATCCACAAACCAATCCCGCTTCAAGAAAGCTAGATTCTGCGCTTGATGCAGTTCAGGTAGCGAACCTTGATTAGTTGCATTGCAGCCATAAACCTGCCCCAGCGTGTGCGACTCCATCAGCCGTTTGACTTCAATCCCCGCCGCCCCAAAACGCATCGGGAATGCCGTCATCAACTGCACACCTGCCTGCTGGCAAATATCAACAATCGCTTTTGCGTCTTCAATATTCGTCGCTAGCGGTTTTTCACACAGGATATGCGCCCCGGCCTCCGCAGCCATCTGCACCAGTGGCAAATGACGGGCGTTCTCGGAACAAACAATGACGGCGTCTGGCTTCTCGGCCAGCAATTTTGCGTACGACTCGAACAGCTTTACCCCGAACTGTTTGGCAAAATACTGCCCGCGTTCGATATTTTCGTCCGCGATCCCGACCACTTCAACATCAGCCATCTTCAACAGGATAGTCAAGTACGACTCGGCATGCAGATGTGCAAAACTCAGTATTCCTAAGCGCATCACTGCACCTCCTCAATACGTACCCGCCGTCCGCTCCGCGCTGACTCAATTGCTGCCAAACCGATTTCCAGCGCCGCCAATCCATCAGCGGCGGTGACTCGGGGTTCAACTCCATGAACCAGCACATCATAAAAATGTTTGATCTCAGTGGTATAAGGGTCTTCAATCAATGGACTGCGCGGTACAAC
>JAFLCH010000284.1 GCA_017303775.1 Anaerolineae bacterium
CGTTTTTAACTTATATTGGGGGTGTTTTTATGACCGAGTCGAACCCATTCAAAGTGTTGATTGCATACCGGCCATTCAGCCCCACTTTACCCCCCGAACAACGTGAAATTATCGCTACGGATGAGACTATTCAATGGGTTGACGACTGCTTGAAGGCGGGCGGTATTGAGTCGCGGCTGCTGTATGTGGCGGAAGATGTGGAAGCGCAGTTGAAAGAGCATGATCCGCGCGACACGGTGATTTTTAATTACTGCGACGGGTATGATGATGAGCCGACGGGGTATGACCCGGTGACGCAGGTGTTCGAGCAGATGCGGTTCGCTTATACGGGGGCGGACGACCGGACGCTGTGGCACGCGCAGGATAAGGCGACGATGAAGCGGCAGTTGATTGAGGGCGGGATTCCGACACCGCAGCACGCGATTTTCGACTCGACGGATGTGGACGGGTGGGATATTTTTCCGGCGCTGGTGAAGCCATCGCGGCTGCACGCATCGCTGGGGCTTTCGCCGAACTCGGTGGTGTTCGACCGCGAGGAACTGAAGCGGCGGGTGGGTTATATCCTTGAGACATGGAAGCAGCCGGCGCTGGTGGAAGACTTCATCGAGGGGCCGGAGTTCCGGGTGAGCGTGTGGGGGAACGGGACGCTGGAGGTGCTGCCGATTTTGCGGGTGACGATTAAGCCGCGCTTCTTCCCTGACCCACGTTATACGCTGGTGGACTTTGATACGAAGTGGGACGAGTCGCGGGTGGTGTATGAAGTTCCGGCGCGGGTTGGGCCGGTGGTGCAGCAGCGGATCGAGGAAGCGGCTATCGGGGCGTACCGCGCGGTGAAGATGCGGGATTACGGCTCGATGGACATCCGGCTGCGGGACGACCAACCGTATGTGATCGACCCGAACCAGAACGCGGATATTTCCGAGCCGAGCTACGTGATACGGGTGGCGCGGGTGGCGGGGTACACGGATGTGGATGTGCTGACGCGGCTGGTGAATCTGGCGGCGGAGCGACGGCCCCACTTGAAGAACCGCAAGAAGAAGCAGGCTGCGGCGATCCCCGCTTGAGGATGGATTAACCTCTATGACGCTTTGGAGCATGAATGTGCTGCAAAGCGTTTTTGTTTCCCCTGCTCTACTCCTTTTTTGTATACAGCGGCTCAAGGTCACGGAGCGCGGCGGCGACGAAGTGATGATGGGCGAGGCGCATGGCGGCTTCGACGGCGGGTTCCAGCCCCCATGTGTGGAGGCGACCGGCGGGGCTGAGGGCGGCGACGAGATCCCAGTAGGGGAGGTGGCGGAAGTCGAAGGTGGTGAGGGATTGGTAGTGACGGGTGAAGCGAGTCATGGCGTCCAGCCCGAAGGCCCAGAGCAGTTCCAAGCGGGCGGTGGCGAGATCGGCGAGGGGGTCGCCGAGGGCGGCGTCTTCCCAGTCGATGATGGCGGCGAGGTGAGCGGCTGAGTCGAAGAGGAGGTTGCCCGGCCAGAAGTCACCATGCAGGAGGCAGAGGGGATTGCGGGCGGGCAAGGGACGGCAGGCGGCGAGGGCGGCACGGATGCGCGATTCGTCGAGCGATTCGTCGGGTTGGGCGGGGACGCGGGCGAGGTCGCGGGTGAGGGCGTCTTCGAGGCGGGTGAGAAAGCTGAGGTCGAGGGTTTGCCAGTTCAGGCTGTGCAGATGGGCGAGATGTGCCGCGAGCTGCAAGAGGTGAGAATCGAGATGGGGCGGGTTGAGCAGCGGTTGGGCGGGGATGTACTGGACGACGACGAAGGGGGTGGAGAGGAGCGCGGTTGTTTCGTCGAGGTGGACGGGCGCGGGGACGGGCAGACCGGCGGCATGGAGGGCTTGCATGAGTTGAAATTCGTGGCGGGCGACGTGCGGATTGGCGAGGCGGTCGGCTGCGCCATGCTGGCGGATGACGACGGTTTGGAGCGCGCCGTCGGGCTGCTGGTATTCGAGGGCGGTGAGGCGGGCTGATACGCCGCCGGTGAGTTCCCACGCGCGGCGGACGACGCTGGCAGGAGCAATGGCGCGGGCGAGTTGGTCAAGCTGGTGGGTGGTGGGTGGCTGGGACATGGTGGTGCTCCGTTTGATGCTGGTTAAGGGGAATGAGAAACAGCAGCCCTATGGGGATGTAATCACATCCCCATAATGGCAGCATCATTGTATTGAATTGAGATTTAGGTGGTGGGATTTGCTAGCTGGCTTTGGACTTGCGCTGAACTTTGGCTTTCTCTGACTTACGAGATGCTTGTGACCATGTTTGAAGCGCTTCATTGAGCATTTGCGTATGCCGACGCGCGAGTTCTTCACCAAACTTCGTAGGGTTGTCGTAGACTGATTTTTGATTCCGGGATTCGTTGATCCAGTCAGTGCCAGTATTGATTGGCGCTTCTATTCTCTTGGTCATTTTTTATCCTCCCTCTCGGAGAGATAGCGATCATGCTGGTCGAAAAAATGTTTGTTGAGATCTGGCGTGAAATAGTGTTTTCGCTTTATCCAGACAAACCCATCTTTCTTAGAGATCACGGCTACATCAATTGGGCCGCCTACGGTTTCCGACTCTGGCGAGACATGGCGCTTGAAAGAAGTCAGATTAACCAAGGCTTCTGCCATCGATGCTAACTCATCCAGCGGCAGAAAAGCAATGTTCGTAACCACAGGATTCACGTAGACCTTCGAGCGAAAGTTTCGCATTTCCCGTGTGAAATCTTTGAATAATTCTACCCCAACTTGCTTCAATATGTTAGCGAGATTAGTTTTTTCTTCGGCATTCAAGTCCGGTAGGTGTTTAAGCAATGTGCCGGGATAGGAATTGAATAAAGAAGAAAGATAGGCTTCGATCGTCTGTTGATATTCAGGGTTTACCCCTTCAATGAAGGCGGAAACCATTTCGGTTTGAGCAAATGGCCGGATTAAGGCGGACATCTGCACAGATATTTGTTCTTCGGCACGGCGGGCAAACTTGAGGCGTGTGGCGAAAATGCTGTGCATTTGTGTTTCGATGACAGAAGGGAAGATTTCTTTTTCGCCGTAGCCAGCGAATACAACCCCGGAGGAATTACCGGGGAAAATGTCTTTTGTGATGAGGTTGAGTAAGATTTGCTTCAGCGATTTTTTCAATTTGGGCGGCATTCGCGTGGGCTTTATGATGCTTTCGTAGAGTTGGTCGAACAACTGCGTGACCTGCTGTTCCAGCGTGCTGGTGTAAGCTTCATCAACATGGTCAAGGGGTGATAGGTTATGCAGTTCGTTTAATTTTTGGGTGATCAGGTTTTCCCATGCAGAGGCTTCGTCGATTTGCACCGACTCTCTTAAGCTCCAAAGATATTGGGCGAGGGTGTTACGAAGGATCATTTCTTGCAGTTGAGGGGGGAAATACTCCTCTTGATGGTCTTCGAGGAATTTCACGAAATGGGGAACGTATTCTTGCAGGGTTGCAAATTTGTGAGCGCCTATCGACAACCGATATAACTTGAGGATTGTTTCCCATGGAACATGCATGAATTCGGCTGCGCCGAAAACCATAATCCCAACCGGGTGAACAGCCGACAGCATGAACAACTTGTTGGCAGAATTGTAAATTTTGTGACCGCTTTGATAGCCAATGGTAGCGGCGCTATCGGCGGCGAGCGCAACACCCAATTTGTTCATTACAGCAATTTCGGCGGTCACAAATCCTCACAATTCATTGCTAAGCCGCGTATGCATTTACTATACAACAAGTTGCGGGAGGCTGCTCCCGAATCAGGCGAAGGCGATGGGGAGGCCGGTGTAGCGGAGGGCGTACCACGCGAGGGCGGTGGCGATGACGAGATCATCGTGGAGGCCGGGGGGCGCGGCGTAGCGGTAACCACCGGCGGGAAGGGCTTCGACGGTGTAAGCGGCGAGTTCACCGAGGAGGGCTTCATCCGGCAGGAGGGCGAGTTCGGCGCGTTCGATGGCGAGGGAGAGGCTCTGGATGAGGTCGGCCTTGGTGGGTTGGGTTGTCATAAAGGGGCGAACGGGCAAGCCTTCGGCCTGAAGGGCTTCGATGTTGGGGGAGCCGATGCTGTTGGCTTCGGCGAGGATGACGGCGGGCTGCCAGTGATCGTAGAGGGCGCGGAGGCGGCTGCGCTGGTGCGACCACGCGAGCTGGGTGAAGCGATCCAGCGCGACCATGCGGCGGGCGCTGACATCGAGGACGACGATGGCGGTGGCGTCGGCGGTGCGACCCCAATCGACACCGAAGACGTAACGCGCGCCGGGGATGGGCTGAGCGGCGAGAGGGGCGGTGGCGGCGGCGTGGATGCCACGGAAGACTTGACCGAGATCGTCGGTAAATTCGGCGAGGTATTCGGCGCGCCAGATATGTTCGGGGGTTTGGGCGCGGATGACAGCGAGTTCGGCGGGGTCGATGAGGGGGTTGTGGGCGCTGGTGAAATGAAAGTGCCGCCAACTGCGCTTGCGCTGGACGCCCATTTGATAGAGATGCCAGAAGGCGTTCTTGCCGTTGGGGGAGGAAAGAAAGAGCGCGCCGCCGCGCCGATCCAAGAGCATGGGGCGGACGACTTCCGGCCAGATGGTGGGGGGCATGAAGGCGGCTTCGTCGAGGACGACGAAATCCAGCCCTGCCCCGCGCAGGTTATCCGGCGTGTGAGTGGAGCGGACGGTGATGGAACCGCCGCCGGGGAAGTTGAGGCGGCGGTGGGTGTGGTAGACGCGGCGACCGGGGAGATGGGCGGTGACGGCCTGCATCTGTTCCCAGACATCGGTGGACATGGCGTAGGTGGGGGCGAGCCACCAACATTTTTGACCACGGGCGGCGGCGGCGAGGATGGCATAGAGGCCGACGAAGGTTTTGCCGAAGCGGCGGCCACAGGCGACGACGCGAAAACGGGCGCTGGATTCAAGAATGATCTGCTGGTTGGGATGGGGCGGGGGCAGGCGAATCAGATGTTTCTTGCGGCGAGTCAGATTCAGCTTCAGTTTGGTTTTCATGGTCGTCCTCCTGTGGGCGCGGGGTTATGGGGTACTCCATCTGGGGGGTGGCGTCGTCGTCTTCTTTGGGGAGCATGGCGTTGACTTTGACGAGGCGGTCGATGATATAGGCGAGGGCGGCGACGCGCTGGTTGAGCGGCGCTTCGGGGATGGCTTCAGGCACGGATTGGCCGAGGGTTTCGGCAAGGGTGATGAGCTG
>JAFLCH010000285.1 GCA_017303775.1 Anaerolineae bacterium
GAGTTTGGGGGCAGGGATGGCCTGCTGGAGGGCTTCGAGGGTGCGGTTGGCGGTGGTGCTGGTGGCGGCAAAGTGGCCGAGGATGCGGCGGAGTTCAGCGTCGGGAAGGGCGTAAGGGACGGTTTGGATGAGCTGAATGTGGTTGGCGGTGAGTGTGCCGGTTTTATCCAGACAGAGGATGTTGACATTGCTCATGGACTCAACGGCGTTGGCGTGCTGGATGAGCGCGCCCTGACCGGCCATGCGGACTGCTCCCATGGCATAGGCGATGCTGGTCATGAAGAAGAGGCCGTTGGGGATGAGGCCGGTGACGACGGCGATGACACGCGCTGATTCGGTGAGGGGCTGGTTGAGGATGATGGCAGAGAGGCCGAAGAGGATGCCGATGAGGGTGGCGAGGACGACGAGCAGGCGAACGATGTAGTCAACGTTGACCTGAAGGGGCGTTTTTTCGGTACGGTAGACGCGCGCGCCGGCGGTGAGCTTGCTGGCGACACTTTCCGCGCCGACTTTGCGAGCTTCGTAGTAGCCGCTGCCATTGACGCAGAAGGTGCCGGAATAGACCGGATCGCCGGCGTGCTTGGGGATGAGGTCGGACTCACCGGTGAGCAGAGATTCATCGACATCCATCGAGCCGCTGCTGATCATTTGACCATCGACGACGATTTGATCCCCGGCGCTGACATAGAGAATATCGCCCAGCACAATCTGGCTGGGATCGAGGATGCGGCGCTGGCCGTCACGGATGACGGTGGCGCGGGGGCGGGTGAGCAGGGCGATCTGGTCGAGGGCACGCTTGGCGCGGATTTCCTGCACCATGCCGATGATGACGTTCCAGAAGGCGATGCCGACGGAGAGAAAGGCATCGGTGTAGAGGCCGAGAAAGACAAGGACGACGCCGATGCCGAAGAGCACCATGTTGAGAAAGGTGACGAGGTTGGCACGAACGATCTGAATATAGGAGCGGCTGGGGCTAAAGTTGACGTTGTTGCCCTGACCACGCTGATGTCGAAGCTGTGCTTCGCTTTCCGAAAGACCTTGTAGGGTATCTGGTTCGGCAGCGGATGTCATTTGCATGATGGTTTCCAGTGTGATGCGGGTGCATAAGCATCATTGTAACGAACATTTTATATGTACGATATGGTATGGAATGGAGTTGCGGAAATTAACGATGATGGATAATTTTAGCGTCGCTAAATATACTACAGGCGGCGATGAACAAGATTGGTTGATTGAAGCGCCGCTACAGAACAGGTGAAGGTTATGCCGCTATTTGTGATTTTCGTATTTGGGGCGGTTGTGATCGGCGCGGGGGCGATGCTGGCTCCGGCATGGCCGAGCGCACAACCCCGGATTGGTTATATTTCGGCGCTGGCGTTGGGGCTGGTGATGGGCGGGGCGATATTCTGGGCGATGCTGTTCGGCTGGAATACGCTGGTGATTGATTATTTGTTGTTCGCGCTGGTGGTGACGATCTTCTTGATGGGGACGCTGTCCTTCGGGCAGAAGCGGGCGGAAGCGCGGGGCGAGGTACTGGAGGACGCTGATCAGGGTTGGCCGGGGCCGCACGACCTGTTACTGCTGCTGGTGGCGGGGCTGGTGTTTGTGATTCCGGCGATGATTTTGCCGGTGCCGCTGGACACGGACGCACAGGGCTTCGGCTATCTGGCGGTGATGACCAAGCTGGGCGGGAGTTTTAAGACGCTGGCACCATGGCACCCGGAGATTGAGTATTTGTACGCGCCGGGATTTTCGCTGTTGATCGCGTATTTGAGCCAGCAGTTGGGACAGGGACTGCATACGATTCAGATCAGCGTGGGGGCTGTGCTGGGCTTTTTGAACGTGTGGCTGGCTTACGACATGGGTTCCGAACTGCGGGATAAGCGGTTGGGGCGGATGATGGCGATTGCGATGCTGGCGGGCGTGGGATTGTACACGGCGTTCATGGACTCGCATTATACGACGGTGCTGGGGTTGGTGTTCGCGCAGACCTTTTTGATCGCGGTGATCCGCTACCTGAGGCAGTCGATTATTGTGGACGCGGTGGTGGCGGGGTTGATGCTGGGGGCGCTGGTGCTGGCGCATCCGGATACGACGATCATCCTCGGATTGGGGTATGTGCCGTGGCTGGTGACGATGTGGTTCGGGAAGCCGCGCCCGACAGTGGTGCAGTGGCTGGTGCTGGCGGTGGGTGTACCGGCGGTGGCGGTGGCGGGGATCGCACCGTGGTTGTTCAATGTGCGCGATTTGCTAGGGGCGGATATTGTGTCGCCGTTCGAGCGCAACGTGGATTACTGGCGGGTGATGGTGCTGTATCACGGTGTGTGGATTGTGCCGGTGGCGGCGCTAGGGGCTGTAATCGGGCTGCGGCAGCGTAATCAGGCGGCGATTCTGGCGGTGGGCTGGTTGATTCTGGCGCTGGAATTCGCGAGTCTGGGGGTGCTGGAGCGGCTGTTCCCGACGCTGTTGGAGCCGGTGCTGCGTTATGATTATCCGTTCAGCATCGCGTGGCACGGGCCGATCATCCCGTATGCGATTCTGGGCGGGATGGGTTTGCTGTGGGCGTGGGAACGGTGGTTCGAAGCGCGGACAGCAATTTACTGGAACCGGTTGGCGTATGGACTGGCAGGTGTGCTGGTGGCCGGGGCGGTGCTGGTGCTGCTGTTCCACCCGCAACTGCTGGCGTTTAGCAAAGGGAAGGTGGGCTTCTTCGGCGCATTTTCATCGGCGGCGGATGTGCAAGCGATGGAGTGGCTGAAGTTGAATACGCCGGTGGACGCGCGGGTATTGAATTACCCCGGCGCGCGCTTCGATAATTCACACGAGAGCGATTGGGTTCCGGTGATTTCCGAACGGGACACCGTTTATTACCGCTGGCAGCCGTTCTTCCATAACAATGAGGCGAGCCTCGCGGAACAAGATCGACTGCGGGCATTCTGGGAAGATCCGGCGAACCCGGCACATGCGGAACTGCTGCGCGAGGCGAATATCCGGTATGTGATCGTCCCGCAGATTGTGGCGAATCCGGCGAGTTTTGAGACGATGTTCCGCTGGCGGCCACCGCTGGATGAACAGGTGGAGATGCGCTCTAGCCTCGCGGACGCGGCGTACTTGAAGCCGGTGTTTGAGGCGGATGGGGCGGCGGTTTACGAAGTGGTTAGCGGCACGTAAGGATTTGTGTATGTCCGGGGTGAATGCTTTTGGTAATTCGGGATTCCCTATATAATCGTGCATCAATAGGTGCTACGCGGGTTGTTCCCAGAATGACCCCGGATTGAGATACTGTTTATGCCCGATGACCACCCCGTGAACGACAATTCGCAGCCTGAAGAACCGCCTAAGCAACCGGAAGAAGGGGAGATCCCGGCTTCGGTGGCTTTTATGGAGATCATGCGCCAAGCCGCGGCCAAGGCGAACGCACAGCGTCCTGTTGCGAATCCGACAAACCGACCGGTTTACCGCAGTGGTGAGACCAGCCCGTCACCGGCGGCGGCTACGACGGCGAGTCCTACGTTTGTGGACGCGCCGATGCGGCAGGAGGCGATGGAAGAGCAGCGGGTTCAGCGCGTCAAGCGGCGGGCTGCGCGGCGGCGGCGGCAGACGGTGGGGGTGCTGGGGGGGATCATTCGTTCGGTGATCGTGATCGTGGTGGCGGCGGGGTTGATGGCAACCATTTTCACATGGTGGACGCCCTCGCAGTTCATCAACGATCAGGTGCGGAACGAGTTGAGCATCGTTCAGGCGACCAACGAGAGCGTGGCGACGGTTGTGCCGACGGTGATTCCGACGCCGAACTGGCTGCGGCGGGTGGGGATTGTGTCGGGGCATCGCGGGCCACAAGTTCCGCCTGATCCCGGCGCGGTGTGCCCGGATGGGTTGACCGAGGCCGAGATCAATTTCGCGGTGGCGCAGTTGGTGGTGCGTAACTTACGCGAGCGCGGGTATTCGGTGGACTTGTTGGACGAGTTCGACCCGCGACTGGATAATTATCAAGCGGCGGCACTGGTTTCGATCCACGCGAACACCTGCCAGAATTACGGCGAGGTGGTTTCCGGCTTTTTGATCGCACGGGCGGCGGCACGGGTGGGCGTGGGGGCGGATGATGTGCTGGTGAACTGTGTGGCGCAGTATTATGGACAGGCGACGAACTTGCAGCGGCGCGAGGGTGTGACGCTTGACATGACGGATTATCATACGTTCCGAGAGATTAATCCGCTGACTCCGGCGGCGATTATCGAACTGGGGTTCATGCTGGCTGACCGGCCAGTGCTGACGGGTATGCAAGAGGAAATGGCACAGGGGATAACAAATGGGATTGTTTGCTTTCTTGAACCGAATCAGGCACCGCCAAGCCCTGTACCCGCCACGCCTACAACGCAAGCAGGATGAGCATATGACACGAGAACTGGTGATGTATTCCCGCACGGTTGGCTGCCCGTTTATCACGGTGGCGAAGCGGGTGTTGGATGATTACGCGCTCCCGTACCGGGAAGTGTTTATTGACAAGGATATGGAGGCGCGGGAGCGGGTGCTGGAGTGGACGGGATTCCTGTCGGTGCCGACGCTGGTGGTGGCTGAGGCGGGGAGTGTTTTGCCGTATGAGGCGCCTGCGTATCTGGCTCCGGGGGCAAGCCCGCGCGGAATCAACCGTGGGGCGATGATCACCGAGGCGAATATCGAGCAGTTGTCCGCGTGGTTGGTGCAGCACGGATTTATTGAAAATGTGGTTACGGGGTAAGCGATTTAATGGTAACAGACGGGATCGTACAGGTTGACGGGTTGAAGGTGCATTACTGGGAAGCGGGTGATCCGCAGGGTAAGGCACTGCTGCTGGTACATGGTGGGATCGGCGACGCGGCGCTGCACTGGGACGCAGTTATGCCGATGTTGGGCGAGAATTTTCGGGTGCTTGCGCCTGATCTGCCGGGTTACGGGGGGAGCGACTCGCTGCCGGTGATGCGGACGGATGTGGTGCTGCACTGGTTGAAGGCGTTTTTGGACGTGATGCGGGTGGAGCAGGCGGTGATTGTGGGGAACGCGTTCGGCGGGTTGATCGCGCGGTTGTTCGCGGCGTCCAGCCCTCAGTACGTGCCGGCGGTGATTCTGGTGAACGGGGGCGGTGTGCCGGATTTGCCCGCG
>JAFLCH010000286.1 GCA_017303775.1 Anaerolineae bacterium
CTGACGCGCATCGTCGAGCAGGTGAACGCGCAGCAGCCTGATCTGGTGGCGATCACCGGCGACTTCATGACACGCGGCGAGATCGCCCCGATTGCACGAGCGCTGTATAACCCGCTGCGACAGCTTCGCGCCAGAGATGGGGTGCTGGCGGTGCTGGGCAACCATGACCAGTACCATGACCCGCAGGAGATGAGAGCGCTCATCCGTTCAGCAGGGATACGGGTGCTCATCAACGAAGCGTGGTCGGTGCAGCGGGGCGAGGCGTGGCTGCACTTCGGTGGCACAGATTCGTACAGCTACCGGCGAGCGCGGTTGGAGGCCATTCTGAAGCAGATTCCGGCGGCAGACGCGGCGATCCTGCTGGCGCATGAACCGGATTTCGCCGTACACAGCGCACGCTGCGGACGCTTCGACCTGCAACTGTCGGGTCATTCGCACGGCGGGCAGATCGTCGTCCCACGTTTGAATCAGGCACTGCTAGCCGTACCGAACGGCTTACGCTACCCGCGCGGACAGTATCAGGTCGGCAGCATGATTCAATACACCAATCGCGGGTTGGGCATGAGCATCCCGCCGGTGCGGATCAACTGCGCGCCGGAGATCACCGTGTTCACACTGCACGCGCCGGATTCCGCGAGGCTGTAATCCCGCATCCTCCACCAATATGTCCTGTCGTATACTGAACCCCGTTCGCAAAACCGCTATGAGGAGTTTCAATGTCGCTTCAGATCAGCCGCCGCACATTACTCAAACTGAGCGTGATACCGGCCTTCGGTGTCTTCTTCGCTACCTATCGTTACAGCGCCAGCGTTGAACCAGAGAATATCCAAATCGTGGAGCAGGAATTGATTCTGCCGCGCCTTGCCCCGGCTTTTGACGGTTACCGGCTGGTGCAGATCAGCGATATTCACATGGGAACAGGTATGACGCAGGAGCGACTCAGCCGCATCGTGCGGATGATCAACGCCCAACAGCCTGATCTGGTGGCGATCACGGGGGATTTTGTGACGCATGGCGATGTCGAGCCGCTGGCGGACTCGTTGATTCAGCCCCTGCGGCAATTGCAGACCGCCGATGGCGTGATGGCAGTGCTGGGCAACCACGATCATGTAACCGACGCGGATGCCGTCCGCAGGGTCTTAGAGGCGGCTGGTGTCCACAATGTTTCCAACACCTTTTACACGCTGGAACGCGGCGACCAACGGCTGCACATCGCCGGAGTCGATAGTGTGTGGTATCAAAAAGACCGGCTGGAAGCGGTGATGAGCGAACTGCCGGAGGACGGCGCGGCGATCCTGCTGGCGCATGAACCTGACCACGCCGACAAAAGCGCGGCAACCGGACGCTTTGATCTGCAAATTTCCGGCCATTCACACGGCGGTCAGGTGGTGATGCCGCTCATCAACAGGCCGCTGGCGCTGCCACATCATGGCCGCAAATACCCGCGCGGGCAGTATCAGGTCGGCAGCATGATTCAGTATACCAACCGGGGGATCGGCACGAGTTTTCCGCCCGTCCGCTTTAACTGTCCACCGGAGATCACGGTGTTTACGCTGCGGGCGCGTGGTCAGGTTAGGCTGTGATGCCCCCGATTTCACGCCGCCGGTTCCTCAAGATCAGCCTGCTGTCGGCGCTGGGTACAACCACCGCCGGAGTAGCTGGTTTCGCGTATGCTTTTGAGGTCGAGCCGGTTCATGTTGATGTTGTACAGCGTGAGGTGCTGCTGCCCCGCTTGCATCCGACCTTCGACGGCTACCGGCTGGTGCAGTTCAGCGATATTCATATGGGCACCGGCATGACTCAGGAGCAGTTGAACCGCATCGTCGATCTGGTCAACGCACAGCAGCCGGACACCATCGCTATCACCGGCGATTTCGTGACTGGCGGGAATATGAGCGTCTTAAAGCCGATGCTGGTTGAACCGCTGCGCCGCCTGACGGCCAAAGATTTGAAGGTGGCGGTACTGGGCAACCATGATCACTGGACGGACGCGACAGCCGTGCGGCAGGTTTTGGCGGAAAGTGAACTGACGGAATTGAACAACGCGGTCATCACCCTGCGGCGGGATGAGGCGGCGCTGCATGTCACGGGCGTAGATGACTTCTGGGAAGCCAAAGCGCGGCTAGAGGCGGTACTGGAACAACTGCCAGAGGATGGCGCGGCGGTGCTGCTGGCACATGAACCGGACTTCGCCGACATCAGCGCGGCGACGGGGCGCTTCGACCTCCAAATCTCCGGTCATTCACACGGCGGGCAGGTACGCCTCCCCTTCATCAACAAACCGCTCATCCTGCCACTGCACGGAGAGAAGTATCCGTTGGGGCAGTATCAGGTCGGCGGTATGATTCAATATACCAACCGGGGCGTGGGCACCATCTATCCGGCAGTGCGCTTCAACTGCCGTCCGGAGATTACGGTATTTACGCTGCGGGCTGCCCCCACACAAGGCTGATTATGATCACCGTGAGCAGGACTCCGATGAACGCCCCCAGCAGCAGCGCGAACAGGATACTAATGAATGAAGCTAGTCGCTTAAATTTCAGGATGAATGTCCTCTCATTTCGAGCGTATTCTGTGCTATTGTAAGCGAGATTGTCTCCTGCAAATGATGAGGTCGCGACAATGTCATTCGATTCGTCTCCCATCCTGCGGCAAAAACCCACGCTAGATCGTGAAGCGCTGCGTGATGTTATTGATCTTTCGTTGTGGGCAGGCCAGCTCCTACTCCAACATGGTGCCGAGTCCGCCCGTATTGAGGAAACTGTTCACCGCTTAGGGACGGGGCTGGGCGCGAACTGGATGGATGTGCTGGTTTCGCCCAACGCTATCGCAGTCACCACCGTCAGTGGTGATGAATTCCGCACCAAAATCCGGCGTGTCGTCGCTATCAGCGTGAATTTGCGCATCATTGACGAGGTGAATACAGTCAGCCGTTGGGTGCAAACGGGCGGGTTGGATCGCTTTCAGGTACGCAAAGCATTCGAACGCATCGACCATCTGCCGCGCCAGTATGACCGGCGCGTCGTGGTGCTGATGGTAGGGCTGGCCTGCGCCGCCTTCAGCCGTTTATTCGGCGGCGATTGGCCGGTGTTTTTCATCACCTTTCTCGCCTCGGCCACAGCGATGTGGATTCGGCAGCAGTTGATGAAACGCTACTTCAATTCGCTGCTGGTGGTGATCGTCGTCGCATTCGTCTCTGGCTTGATCGCCAGCCTCGCGACTCGCCTCGAATTAAGTCCGCACCCGCAAATTGCGCTCATCGCCGCGCCGCTGCTGCTGGTTCCCGGCGTTCATCTGATTAACGCAGCCGAAGATTTGATCAAAGGGCATCTGGTGACGGGCATCGTGCGCGGTTTCACCGGCGGGTTGGTCACGCTGGGGATAGCCATCGGACTGGGGTTGGCGATGCGGCTGATGGGAGTGTGGATATGAATATCATCGACTTTATTGGTCTGCTGGTGCAGGATGCCATCTGGTCGGCAGCCGCAGCGGTTGGCTTCGGCATCCTGTTCAATGTCCCGCGCCGCGCCCTGCTGGGCTGTGCCATCGGCGGCGCGCTCGGTCATGCCACGCGCACCTGCTTGATGGAATTTGGCGTCATCATCGAGATTTCAACTTTGATCGGTTCTACAGTGATCGGGTTCTACGGGCTGGTGATGGCACGGCGCTATGAAATGCCGGTCGCCATGTTCACCATCAGCGCGGCGGTCACGATGGTGCCGGGGGTATTCGCCTTCCGCACGATGATGGGCATGCTGGAAATTTCTTCCGCGGACCCGGAAACTGCCTCACTGGCGCTGGTCACGGCGGCTAGTAATGGCATCAAAACCGGCTTGATCCTCGGTGCGATCGCAATCGGAATCGCTGCGCCGGCGCTGATCTTCGAGCGGCCCAAGCCGGTGGTTTGAGGCTAAGTGCAAGGATTTCTGTACAACCCGCGCCGGTGCTTTTGGCCTACACTGAGAGTATGAATTACTCGCGCCTTGTGGGAGCGCCGCTTCATGACTCCGCGTAAAACATTGGTACTAGCCGGGTTAGGCCCGCATGCACGCCGCATTTATTATCCCCTGCTGGAAAAGTACCGCGAGCAGTACAACATCCGGCTGGCGCTGCTCATCGACCGGCATGAACAGGCCGAGGCCGTCAAGAGTTATCTGGAGGGGCGCAGCCTGCAACCGGAACAGATTCTGTTCATCGACGATCATCCCAACGGCGACGATCCACCGGGAAACGAACTGCTCGGCGCGCTGCGCCAGCTCACCAACCAGCAGCACATCGACGGCATCATCATCGCCACCGAACCACGCGCCCACAAAGTGTATGCGCTGTGGGCGATTCTCAACCATGTCGATGTGCTGGTGGATAAACCGATCACCGCGCCCCCCGGCGCATCGGTTGATATTCACGCTGCCCGTCAGGTGTACGCGGATTACGGCGACTTGGAACGCTGTTTACGCTTCTCTACCGCCAACGTCATCGTACAGGCACAGCGCCGCAGCCACGCCGGTTATGCGCTCATCAAACAATATCTGGACGAGTTCGCCCGCCAGTATCCGATTCCAGTCTCCTACATGGATATTTATCATGGTGACGGCATGTGGGCGATGCCGGACGAATTGTTCCGGCGCGAGAACCACCCTTACAAGTACGGTTATGGCAAGCTGATGCATTCCGGCTATCACTTCGTCGATCTGTTCGCGTGGCTGGCACAGGTCAATATGCTGATCGAACAAAAGAAGCCAGATCGCGCCGAGATCGTAGCAAGACGCTTCGGCCCGTATGACTTTTTGCACCAAGTTTCGCACGAAGATTACCGCACCCTGTTCGGCGTGGATGTTTCCGACGTGGCGTTTTCGGAGAACCGCTTGAAGGCTGCCCGCACCTACGGGGAACAGGATGTGTTCGTGCTGTGCCAGTTGAAACGCGGTGACGCGGTGGTCACGACGGCGTCCATCAACTTGCAGCAGAACTCGTTCTCGCGGCGGGCATGGCTGACCCCGGCGGCGGATGTTTATAAAGGCAACGGACGAGTCCGGCATGAGCGGCTCAACTTGCAGGTCGGCAATCTGCTCAACATTCAAGCCCATTCCTATCAAGCCTACGAGGTCGGCAAGCAGGATGTGGAAAC
>JAFLCH010000287.1 GCA_017303775.1 Anaerolineae bacterium
CGGCCAGCCAACGGTCAACATAGACGCTGAGTTCGAGGGACTCGATTTCCACGGTGATGCCGATTTCAGCCAACTGCGCCTGAATGTTCTGGGCTTCGGAGAGGGCGGTCGGTGGTTCGGCATTGGCAGCGATCACCTTGAGGGTGAAGCCTTCGACACCGGCCTGCGCCATCAGTTCACGAGCGCGGTCGAGATCTTTTTCGTAGCAGAAGAGTTCATCGGTGGGCAGAGCGAAGGCCGCCATGGTGAGCGGGCCGGTGACCTGACCTTCACCGAGGGAGGCTACGTCGAGGACTTCCTGCCGGTCGATGGCGCAGGAGATGGCCTGACGGACTTCAAGCTTGTCCAGCGGTTCGACGGCAGCGCGCAGTTGGAGGACATGATAGGCGATGGAGGGGATGCGGTTGAGCATCACCGTCGAATCGTCTATGAGGAGGGTGGCAACAATGGGGTCGTTGAGGATGGCAAAGTCGATGGTGCCAGCACGGAGCGCGGCGAGGATGGAGGTTTCGTCAGGGATGATGCGAATGTCGATGCCATCCACGAACGGACCTTCGCCCCACCAATCCGGATTGGCGGCCAACATGGTGGTTTCTTCGGGCGTCCAGCTTTCGAGCATGAAGGGGCCGGTGCCGTTGGCAACGGTAGCGATGTCGCCACTTTCGATGTCTGCCGAGTCGGCGATGGCGGCATTAGTGGTGGCGAGGGCGGCCAGCAGCGGCACATCGGGCGCCGAGAGGTTGAAGACAACGGTGTATTCATCAGGCGTATCGATGGAGGCGATGCTGAGATAGTTGGCACGGGCAGCAGCACCGGTGGCTTCGTCCAGAATGCGATTCATGCTGGCGACCACGTCTTCGGCGGTGAATTCCGCACCATTGTGGAAGGTGACACCCTGACGCAGATTAAAGGTGAGCGTCTGAGCGTCGTCGGAGAATGTCCAGCTTTCGGCAAGGGATGGGACTACATTGAGTTCGGCATCCAGATTGACGAGCGGTTCATAGATAAGTTCCAAGAGACGGAACGAGGCAAAGGCCGTCTGGGTGTGCGGGTCGAGGCCGGTGGTATCGGCAGCCCGCGCCATGACCAGTACGTTGGCATTATCCTGTGCCGAAACAGCACTCAGTGAAAACGCCAGCAAGAGAACCAAACACAACAAGGTATATTTACGCATCAACATTTTCCTTCCTTAAAAAATCGGCGCAAAATTGAGCGTTGAGTGAGTATATCACTTTAATGTCTTGCGGAAAATCAACTCGGAAATATTTGGTAATACAAAGGCGGGAATCTGGCCGATTTGATGATAGCCATGACGGATGTAGAAGCGCTGAGCGTCGGTATTAAAGTCGGAGACGAGGAGAAATATGTCGGTGGCATGGGCGCGGGCGCGTTCTTCGATGGCGTGGAGGAGGGTTGAGCCGACGCCTGTGCTGGCGCTGCCGGGTTGGACACCGATGAGGCGGAGGTAGGGGCTGCGAGCGAAAGCACCGCGTGGAACCGCCCACGCGAAGCCCTGCGCGGGGTGGTCGATGTCGGCTGTGAGCAACCAGTCGCCCTGCTGCATGGCGGATTGAAAGTTGGTGATGGCCTGTTCGGCGGTGAGGTTGTAACGCTGCCAGAGGGGGACTTGTACCATCCAGTTTGCGAGCAGAGGAATGTCGCTGGCGAGCATGGGACGGATGGAAGGGGGCATCATTCACCTCGATGGTGAGTCAACAAAAGGTACGGCGAATCAGGTCAACATAGTTCTGGCCGGGGGTGATCTGCCCCAAGACGGAGGGGTGAAGACCGCCGGTTAAGGCGGGCAAGGTGCCGGGGCGGGCGTGCCATGATTCATGGGCGAGAACGGCGAATACCAAGGCTTCTTTGTTGTCGCTGTCCATGCCGACATCTTCGTGAGTCATGACGACGGCGGGCCGCAAAAGACCGGCGAGGAGATCGAGCATCAAGGCGTTGTGACGACCGCCGCCACCGAGGATCACTTCTTCGATAGGGGCGGGGGCAAAGCGGTCATAGGCATCGGCGATACTCTGGGCGGTGAGGGTGGTGATGGTGGCAAGGATGCTGGAGGCATTATTGCCGCGCCGCTGACCTTCGGCGATGAGGTCGGCAGCCATGGCTTTGCTGAACAGTTCACGACCGGTGGTTTTGGGCGGCTTGATGTCGTAATAGGGGTGCAGGAGAAGTTCGTGCAACCAGTCTTCGTCGATGCGCCCTTGAAGCGCAAGGCGGGCGTCTTCATCGTAGGTTTGCGCACCAGCGGTCAACTGCACCATGATGGAATCGATGAGGGCATTACCGGGGCCTGTGTCGAAGGCCGAGGGTTGGGCGGTGGTATCCGAGAGGGGCGGCAAGAAGGTGACGTTGCCGATGCCACCTATGTTCTGCACCGCGCGCCATTTGGTCGGATGGCGAAGCAAGAGCCAGTCGATATAGGCGGTGAGAGGAGCGCCCTGCCCTCCAGCAGCGATGTCGCGGGGGCGGAAGTTGCTCACGGTGGTGATTCCGGTTCGTTCGGCCAAGATGGATGCTTCGGTCAATTGGAGGGTGGCACTGACGCGACCATCGGGTTCGACATTGTGCCAGAAGGTCTGACCATGCAGACCGATGAGATCCACTTCGGAGGGATTGAAGGGGCTGCCTTCGATGACAGCGAGGACAGCGGCGGCAAATAACTCACCGAGCCGGAAGTGAAGTTTGCACAGCTCATCCACACGACCTGTATCGGGCTGACTGGCGTTGAGGATGCGGGCTTGAAAGCCTTCAGGATAGGGATAGGCGATGGCGTGAATGATGCGCGCGCGAATGTCCGGCGGCTCCCCGGTGACTTCACATAAGGCTGCGTCGATTCCGTCGGCGGATGTGCCTGACATTAAGCCAACAATGCGCATTCCATTCACTCTCACCCTACTTAACCGGATTGACCAAACGAGATTGTAGACAGGGTGAGAGTGATGCGCAAATGGTGATGGTCTAGTCCATGTAGAGGAGATCACCGACCTTGTTGTAGCGGTGGGCATTGCGGTTTTCGTGCTCGCGCAGTTCGGCGAGACGCGCGCGACGAGCCGCCGAAAAGTTCAGGAATGATGGAACGGCGTAACGCTGGAGGAGAAAAGCCAAGAGGAGAATGCTGGCGATGCCGAGATTGGCGGCTACGAACACTAAGAAGCTGCCATGGAGGACTACTGTTAGGGCATTGAAAATGGCATGAATGAGGATGGCCGCCGATATGGCAGCAAAGCGCGACAGATTAGCGTTCGTCCGTACCCAGACAAAAGAGACCAACGCTGTTCCAAAGCCGTGAATGAAGTGGATCGAAATGGAGCGCACCAAGCCGGTGGCCCATGAGGCGGCAGGGTTAGCGAGAATATAGAGGGTGCTTTCGGTGACGGCGAAACCTAGACCGATGACAAAACCGACAAAGAGCGCCAACTGCGGACGATCGTGAAAGCGACGGTAAAGAAAGAACAACGGTAAGGCTTTGAGCAGTTCTTCGAGGACGGGCGCTGAATAAAGTTGAATTGATGAACGGGAAAAACCGGTGGTTAACAAGGTGTCATGGATTATGAGGGCAAGGGTGAAGCTGAAAGCACCCCAAAGAATTGAAAGTGTAACCAAGCGAAGGGATTGCCCTGAGACAAAGGTGCGAATGAAGGTCAGCGCAAGAATGGAGATGATGGCATTGACAATGATTGGAAGCACGATGAAGCCCTTCGTGAAGTGTGAGTGCTCAGGTAGAGGTGAGCAGTTATATATCGTTATATTTCCAGTGTAGGGATAAAGTGTTGAAAAAGAATTGTGATTAGTAAAATTTGCAATAAATTCACAATTTAATATTTGTTTTGAGGGTGTTTGATTATTTCGATCCGAGGGAGTTTCTTAAGGGAATCAAGGTCTGCTGGAATGATATGATAAGGGGATAAGTTTGTTTACTCTATGGAGCACGTTGATAACAAGGCCGTTATCAGCCGCAATTAAGGGATTTCGGATATGTTGAAACAAGGCAGCCCACGACGCCGCATCACGATTTTTGTGGCGGGGGTTTTCATCATTATGTTGTTCGGTGTGATGCTGGTTCGTGAGAATATCAACCTGAGCGGCAGCGCAGTAAGCCAGCGAATCGAACAAGATACAACGGACGGGGAAGTATCAGCAGCACCAGCAGAAGAACCGGCTGCTGCGCCAGAAGAAAACGCTGCTCCGGCTGACGGTAATAACGAAGCCAGCAACGAGCCAAGCGCGGAGATCCCGGCACCGACGAGTATCCCGCCGACACCAGTGCCGCCGACGGCGATCCCGCCCACGGCAATCCCAACTGAAATCCCACCAACTGAAGTGCCACCGACGGCGATCCCGCCAACTGAAGTGCCACCGACGGCGATCCCGCCAACTGAAGTGCCGCCGACGGCGATCCCGCCAACTGAAGTGCCACCGACGGCGATCCCGCCAACTGAAGTGCCGCCGACGGCGATCCCAACCATTGAGGCCAGCCCTACCCCTGTTAGCGCAACCGTTACCGATGTTCCGACCAATGAGCCAACCAGCGAGGCAACAACCGAAGTAACCGTGGAAGCGAACGTGGAAGCGACAGAGGAAACTGCACTTGAAACCACAAGTGAAGCGACAGTGGAGATCACTTTAACAGCCGAAATCACGGCGGAGGCTACCGCCGAAGTTACAGCGGAAGCAACGGCAGAGGCTACTGCCGAAGCTAGCCCGCTGTTGGAGATCGTCAGCGCATGCAGCCCGACCGGAACCGTTTTCACGATTACGAATAACGGCGGGGCGATGCAAGAGGCTGAAGCTTATAAGCTGGATGATGTTGAAAGCGGAACGATCCAACTGGGCGAAGGGGAAGTGGCGATCATCAATGGTGATTACGGCAGCCCACTGTTCAGCACGGAAGGTATGAGCTACACACCCAGTGAAGTCTGCAATCCTCCGGGCGGAATCGAGGGTGTGGTCTGGATGGACGCCAACACGAACGGCGTTCAAGACGGAGATGAAGGAATTGTTGGTCAAGTCACATTCACGTTGAGCGACGCGGAAGGCATTGCGCAAGAAATCAACAGCGACGAGACCGGACGTTATCTGGTTGAGTTCTTGCG
>JAFLCH010000288.1 GCA_017303775.1 Anaerolineae bacterium
GAGCGCAATTTCTACCCAAACCAACCCGTATTGAGTCCGGACGGGACACTGCTGGCGACAACTGATAACAACGGGTTTGTGGTAATTTACCGGATGGCGAAGTCGTATGAGCAACTGGCAGCAGAAGAGGCGGCAGCTTTAGCCACACGGCAAGCAGGAGAACCGCCGAGCATTGGACTGGTACCAACGGCGACGGCCCCGTTAGCTCCGGCGGCGAGTTTACAGCCTACGATGACTCCGATGATTACACAGACGCCGCCACCGGCTCAAACTACACCCGCTGTGCAGGCGATCCGTGATACGGTGGAAGAATTTTGCAGCGCGGAACGATTGTACAGCAGCACTGATCCGGCAGCGGGGTATGGCGCGACGGGTCGACTGATTGTGCCACCGGTGGAGCGATTTGCGGCCAATTGGGTGGTGGAGCCAGAAAACGGGCACCTTTACCCAGATGAACGACTGCCCAAATGTCTATTGAACGGCGGATGTACGTTCTCGTTCGATCAGGAATGGATGTTTTACCAAGATGCGCGGGGCATTGTGGTGACGGATGTGGGCGGGGAGCGGGAGGTGGTGCTGTTCCCTGCTGCGCAACAAGCGGTTTGGCCGGCGAACATTTACTGGACAGGACTGCATACGCTGACTATCGCGTATGACGGATACCCGCCACAAGCTTATCTGGAAGCGATCATTGAGGCGGAAGGTGAACTGCCGAACAAGTACCGTTCACCGGTGCGGCTGCTGCGCACGTATGACCCTGTTAGCGGCATGATGAGCGAACCGACTGAGCCGCGAACGATCAACGCGATTAACAGCATTCCGATCAGCGGGATAAGCGCACAACCGGTTAGCGGTGATCTCCTGCTGGTTTCGACACCGATTGATCAAACCGGAAGCGAGTACAAGTTTTACATTTATGACCTGAACAGCGGAGAGGCGGATTACTTCGCACGCGGGTATGAGGGCATTATCACGGCATACTGGCACCCGATGGGGACGGCGCTTTATTACCAGCTACCGACAAACTACGCGGATAGACGATGGTACGTTTATGATGTAGCCAGCCGAGCGCACCGCTTGCTGGGGAATATGCTGCCACAAGGGATCTGGTCACGCGATGGGCGATATGTGGCGGCGTGGTATCGACCGGAGAGCGAGGAAGCGCGTGAACGACTCTTGAGCGGGAAGCGACTACCCAAACTGAGCATCTGGGACAGCGAGACGGGGATTATGCGACGCTACTGTATCCCTGAGGCGGGCATCCGATCCTTCGAGGGAAGCCAACTGCTGTGGTCACCGGATAACCGATATGTGGCTTTCCGGGTGATGCTTTCACCGGACGGGGATGTGTTCCCGACACCCTATGTGCGTGATCTGGATGCCCCTACCCCAACGCCAACCGCAGTGCCGCTGGATGTGCAATATGATTACCAATTCGCGCGGACGATGGTGCTGGATACGGTAACGGGTGATGTGACGGTGATCAGTTTGGAGGCGGGGGAAGCACTGGTGTGGATCGGTGAGGCAGAGGGGGAACCGTGAAACGACATGTGATAGGTATCTGGGTGCTCGTCATGCTGTGGGGCGTGTTGGCTGTGCGCGGGCAAGAGGCTACAAGTGAGCCTGAATTACCCAGCGCGAGTGTGTACGTGACCACACAAGACTTCAGTTCACTGCGAGCGGGGCCGGGGCGGGCGTTCCTGCGGTTAGGGATTGTGCCACCGACGGTAACGCTGCCGGCTTACGGGCGCACCTCGGATACGCGGTGGATTCAGGTGGAGTATGAGGGGAAACGCGGGTGGATCGCGGCGATTCTGCTGGTGTGGACAGGGGATGTGATCAACCTGCCTGTGGACGGGGTAAACCCGGAGCAGTTCATCCGACGGGCAGCGGCGCTGGGTGTGACAACACGCGAAACCCCTTATTACGACAAGCAAGTCACGCCAGAGTATCTAGTGGGGTATATCCCTGAAAAAACCGAATTAGAGCTAACCGGCCGGTTGGGCGGTGAGGGATTCTTCCGCTTTCAGGTGCGGTATCAGGGGAATCTGTACTGGGTGGGATCGTGGGACATCCGCATCATTGACGGGGATTACCGGCGACTGCTGGATCTGGCATATCTGTTCCCGTATGGACGGTTGGTGATTGATCTGGAAGACAATATCGCTCAGTCATTGGGGAGTTATTCGCAGATTCTCGACATCTGGCAGCGATTGGGAAATGGGCGACAGGTCGCATGCGCGCCCGTGCCGCCACTGGTGCAACGCCAGATCACCGATACAGATGTCCGCAGAGAGCAAGCATTTATACCTGCCGTGATCGCGCTGGACGGGGCGATCAGCGGGATTAACAGCGCGATCAGTGCATTTGAGGACGCGTGCAGCGGGTTGAGCGGCGCACTGACGCGCGAGATGATTGATACGCAACTAACGATTCTGGAAGACGCAGAGCGCAACTTGATTCTGGCCGGGTCACTGATTGAACCGCTACGGCGGCGCAACCCGGTACTGGGAAGTTCATAAATTGAGCAAGCTAATTGATAAGTACCTACTCACGAGGAGACCAATATGAGACGACAACTCGCACTGATGGGGCTGGTGATGGGATTGGCGATGGGTGCGCCGGTGATGGCACAGGATACGAATCCGCCGCCTAACTGCCCTGTCTTTCAAGGTGAGGCGGACGGCATCCGCACCAGTTATTACATGGGTGAAGGATTGGCTTACTTCAACGCAGGGCAATACAACAACGCAGCGTTGAGCTTTAGCTGCATTGTGCGTGTGATTGATGACACATATGTACCGGCTTATATGAGCCGTGCTTCGACCTATATGCGGCAGCGTGATTATCAGCGAGCGATGGAAGATTACACGCGGGCGATTGAGTTGGACGGTGAGTTGATCGCGGCGATCAATAACCGGGGGGTGGTACAAGCGGCACTACAGGAATATGAAGCTGCGGCAGAAGACTTTGACCGCGCGATAGAAGTTGATCCTGATTTCATCGCGGCATACAACAACCGGAGCATCCTGTATGCGCTGGCGGGGGAATATGAACAAGCGATTACGCTGCTGGAAGATGGGATTGCCCGTTCGGGGATTGACCGGGTGCTGACACAGTACCGTGACCCGAACCGCGCCGCAGACGCACCAGCGATTCCATTTGATCCGATTCATGCGAATGCTTACGCGCTGCTGGGGATTATGTATTCGGCTCAAGCGCTCGAACAGTACAACGATTATCTTTTCTTGAGCAACCAACAAAACGGGTTCTTCCCGGATGAGCGGATTCAGAGCGCGGCAGGGGCGTTGGAGTCGCGGTTCAATTTTGAGATGCGTCTAGACGATGGAACGTGGATGCTGGTCGCCCGATATGACGCGACAGCCGGACAGTAATTGGGGGAGAGCCTCCAGCAAAGGTAACGATTTATGAGCAGATATTCCCGACTGCTGCTGGTGATAATGGTGGCAATCGTGAGCGGGCGGGTGATGGCGCAGGAGATTACTCCAACGCCTGACCCTTGCCCAACGCCCCAAATCTCGAACGCAGCGGCGAGTTATTACATTGGATTGGGTAACGCGCTGTTCAGCCGAGGGGATTTCAGCGGGGCCGTGGTGGCTTATACGTGCGCGATTGAGCAGCAACCGGATTATGCGCCAACTTACGTGAGCCGTGGGTACGCGCAGGCCAGTTTGCAGGACAACGAGCAGGCGATGGCTGATTATAACCGCGCGATTGAACTGGACGAGCTGCTGACGAGCGCTTACAACAACCGAGGCACACTCTACACACGGCTGGGAAACTTCGGGCTGGCGATCAACGACTTCACGCTGGTGATCAGCTTGAGTCCGGAGGATGTGACGGCGTACCACAACCGAGCGGTGGTACACGCGGCAGAAGGCAACTACGAGTTGGCGATCGCGGATTTAGAACAGGCGCTGGCGATTGACGCGGATTTTGCCCCCTCTTACGCGGCGTTGGGAGCTGTTTACTCGGCTATCGCGGCACAGCAGTACCAACAATTCGTGGAGCTGCGAGGCGATAATGCCCTACTACCAGCGGGGACGCCGATAGAAGTGCTGCAAGCGGTGGATGAGGGGATGCGAACGGGCGACTACTCGGTGTGGGTGGCTTTACAGACAGCCGCAGGAGCAGAGTGATGTTGAAGACGATCAGTGCTGTGTTGAGCTTTATGGTGCTGTGCGGGCTTGTCATCACCCCGGTGGCATCGCAAAGCGGGCACGGTGTGGTGATTGAGGCGAATCCACAGGGGGCGCTGAACAGCAGCATTGACCCGCTGATTTGTACGTCACTGGATTGCTGGCGGCTGATCAACCTGCTGTACCCTACCCTGTTCGCGGTTGACCCAAGGCGCGGGGTGATCGAGGGGGCTGGCGCTGATAATGTGGGATTGGTGGTTGACCCGACACTCGATGAAGGGAATGAGCAGGTTCTGGTGATCCGCGATGATTTGCGGTGGAGCGACGGGAGCGCGGTGAGCGGATACGATGTACTGTTCAGTTTGCTGTTCCATGAGGCGAATGGCTACTGGCTGCCGGAAATTGATGCGCTATGGCTGGATGACCCGCAGCAGGTGCGGATCGTTTATTCGGATGCGGCGGATTGCAGCACGTTCGCACGCAGCAACTTGCTGGTCGCGCCGGTGCATATGTACAGGCAAGATTTTCCGGCATTTGTGGACACATTCCAAGCCGAACACGAAGCAAGCGCAAATATTGATGAGTGGCGACGGGCATTTGAGCGATTCGATTACCCACGTCCACGACAAGACGCGCCACCAATCACAGCAGGATTGTTCGAACTTGACTCGATCCGTCCGTTTGAGGCGGTACGGCTGCGAGCGGGAGAGACGGGGTTCATTTACCGCGATATTCCCGTGAATATGAACCGGGTTGAGCTTTTCTTAGAGGGGATGAGTACGATACTGGTCAATCCACCTTATGAGCAGCGGGATAACCTGCGGGCGAGGCCGGATATTCAGATCGCGGAGTACGCGGGACCAACATGGGTAGGGATCAGTTTCAATGTGGCTGACCCGACGCGACCCCGCGATGCTTACAAGCC
>JAFLCH010000289.1 GCA_017303775.1 Anaerolineae bacterium
TGGGAAGGGGAGTATCACCTGTTTTACCAGCACAATCCGAATGGGCCGCTGTGGGGTGACATCCACTGGGGGCACGCGGTGAGCAAGGATTTGATTCACTGGACGGATTGGCCGATGGCACTTGCACCGACGCCGGGGGGGCCGGACGAGACGGGTGTGTTTTCGGGCTGTGCGGTGAATAACAACGGGCAGCCGATGCTCATCTATACCGGCACACGCGGCGCGCGGCATGAAATCCAGACACAGTGCATCGCGACGAGCGACGACGGTTTGGTGACGTGGAAGAAATACGACGGTAATCCGGTTATCAGTGAAGTGCCGGCGGAATCCGGACAAACGCGCGACTTCCGCGATCCGTTTGTGTGGAAAGAGGGCGATTACTGGTACATGGTGCTGGGGTCGCGCATCAACGAGGTAGGCGGGGCGGTGTTCCTGTACCGCTCGACGAACCTGACGGCATGGGAATACCTGAATCCGCTGCTGACAGGCGACATCAAAGAGAGCGCGGTGATCTGGGAATGCCCGAACTTTTTCAAGTTGGGCGATAAATGGGTGCTGATTATTTCGGCGCACTTCGGGACGGCGACAGGCAGTGTGCTGTACTACGTCGGGGATTACGCCAACCAGCGCTTCACCCCGACTTCACAGGGTGTGCTGGATTTCGACTCGCTGTACGCGCCGCTGAGTTTCTTGGACGACAGCGGGCAGCGGGTGATGTACGGGTGGCTGCGTGAGACGCGCCCCGCGCCGGAGCAGTCGCAAGCGGGCTGGTCGGGCGTACAGGCGATCCCGCGTGTGCTGGGGCTGGACAGCCAGAACCGGCTGACGATGAAGCCGGTGGAAGCGCTGAAGTCGATTCGCGGGCAGGCGCATCATGTGGGGGCGACTGCACTTGATGGGGAGCAGGTGCTGGCTGTGCGCGGACAGGCGCTGGACATTGAAGCGCGCTTCGCTCCGGCGGCTGATGGGGTAGCGGGACTCAAGGTACTGTGTGCCGACGATGAAAGCTCGTACCTGAATATTCAATATGATGCTGCAACACAACGGCTGATCATCCGCAATGTTGTGCCGGATTTTGGGCAAGCCATGATCGCGCACGTGCGGGAGATTCCGCATGTGCTGGCAGCAGGCGAACTGCTGGAGCTGCGCGTTCTGGTGGATGGTTCGGTGGTCGAGATCATTGTGAATGAACGAACCAGCGTAACCAGCCGTGTTTATCCTTCTCGCTCAGATAGCAACCAAGTACGGTTGTGGGGCAAACAGACCGAACTGAGGTCTCTGGATATCTGGGAAATGCCGTCCATCTGGTAAAGAGACCGGGCATAGTGATTGGGGAGGAGGTTGAGGCGAAACACGATTAATCAAAATGCTCAACCAATCGAATTCGAGTTTTTCATGTCTTCTTAAAATTGGAGGTTGTTATGTCTGAAAAGATGAGCCGACGTGAGTTGCTGAAATTGGCAGCAGCCGGTGCTGCGGCACTGGGGAGCGGACTCGTACCTGCGATCCGTATCTTCGCTGCTCCGGCAGGGCAGGATACCATTATCCTGCGCTTCCAAGAAAATCAGGAACAGTATGAGAACGTCGTCGCCGCATTTAAGGAAAAGTTCCCGAACGTCAATATTGAGTTTGTGAACGTTACTGGTTTGGATCATGCGGAAGTCGCGACCAAGATTCTGGCGCAGTTGGCAGCCGGACAGCCGGTTGACATCGGTTACGCCGCGACGGAAGCGACCCAGTTGTACGCTGGTGAAGGTCTGGCACTGCCGCTGACACAGCGCGTGATGGACTCGAAGGAAGAATTGGCTGAATACTTCTCGGATGTCAGCCCGGTTCTGACCGAGACCATGCTGTTTGAAGGCGATCTGTACCAACTGCCGCGTGACTTCAACGCCGCCAACATGTACTTCAATGTGGCGCTGTTGGAACAAGCTGGTTTGTCGGTTCCGGATGCTGAATGGACGAAGGAAGATTTCTACGAATATGCCAAGGCCATGACCGGCATCGATGGCTCGTTCGGTTACGGCTGGACGAACCGTCTGTGGGGCAGCTGGACTCCGTGGTTCTTTGTGAACGACACGAACCTGCTGACCGAAGAACGCGCACCGGGCGGCGAATGGCTGTGGGAAAACTTCTATGCGGGTGATCCGAACGCCGAAGGACGCGGCGGTGGATGGCGCTGGCCGGCACCGCAGGCCAATAACCCGAAGATGGTCGAAGCGCTGGAATTCGTGGTGTCGCTGACGCAAGAAGGCTTGACCCCCGAAGCAGCGCTGGGCACGGGCGAAACGCTGCAAGGGTTCTTCACCAGCAATAAGCTGGGGATGACCCCGGCGGGCGGTTTCTGGTCGGGTGGTTTGATCAACGCCGGTATGGAACCCGGTTCGTTCGATGTTCAGTTCTGGCCGAAGTGGGCATCGCAGCGGCATCAACTGGGCGTGGGCGCGGCGTGGATTTTGAACGGTACGCAGTACGAAGATCAGGCGTGGGAATTCGTGAAGTTCACGACCGCGCGTGAGATCATGGAACTGGTAGGCTTCTTCGCCGACCTGACCCTGACGACTCCTGTCCGCCGTTCGATGAACAACGAAGCGCGCTATTCGAAGTCCGGCCCGGCCAACTGGCACGTGTTCTATGACACACTGGATCAGCGCTCGGACACTGGCCCGATTCCTGCGCCGGTGTTCTCGATTGAACTGACGAACATCTACACTCGTTTCACCGGCTTGGCAATCACCGGTGAACAGAGTCCCAAGGATGCATTGGACAACATGCAGGCGGAACTGGAATCCCTGTACGCCCGCAACCCGTAAGTTTCAGCGAAGGGATTTGCATCCACTTCAGGCAACAGCGCGGGGAACCCGAAACGGTTCCCCGCAACAGTATGAGGAGATGAGACTGTGAGCAGCAGTGCCGTTGAACATCCTGTAGGACGCAGACGTAACCCGATTGTCCAATGGCTGGCCGCGGATACGATGGCCGGGATCAAACGTCAGCGTATGTTGTTAGGCTATCTTTTCATCGCACCGACCATCATCGGGCTATTGATTTTTGTGATCGGGCCGATGTTAGGGTCGTTCGGTTTGAGCTTCCATAAATGGAATATATTCCGCCCGCCAGAATTCATCGGTCTAGCGAATTTTGAGCGCTTGTTCGCGGATGCACGTGTTTTTGTGAGCTTCAAAAATACCTTTGTTCTGGTCGTGATGACCGTGGTGATGCTGGAAGTTCTGGCGCTGGCGCTGGCGCTTTCGGTTTACCGGCTGGCAAACCGCGCGCTGTCGACCTTTTATCGCACAGCGTACTTCCTGCCGGTGCTGCTTTCCGGTGCAGCCGTCGCGGTGACTCTGGGATACTTATTCAACCGGGATTTTGGGGTGATTAATTATTATTTAGGTCTGCTGGGGGTGCCCAAAATCTCGTGGCTGACATCGAGTGATGTGGTGTTAATCGCCATTGCCATCACGACGGTGTGGCGCAACCTCGGCTTCACGTTCATCATCTACCTCGGCGGCTTAAGCAGCATGCCGACGGAGGTGTTGGAGGCGGCAGAGGTGGATGGGGCAGTGGGGTGGCGCAAGATCCGCAGTGTGATCCTGCCGCTGTTAAGCCCGACGATTCTGTTCGCGACGGTCACGGACATCATCAAGATGCTGCAATTCTTCGACGAGCCGTTCATCATGACACGCGGTGGGCCGGGGGATTCCAGCCGGACGGTGGTGATGATGATGTACGAGTCGGGGTTCGGCAACCTTGACTTTGGTTACGGTTCGGCCATTGCGCTGCTGTTGTTCGCGGTCATCATGATCGTGACGGGTGTCCAATTCTATCTCAGCCGCCGCTGGGTATTTTACGGGTAGGAGATTGAGAGATGGCGACGATTGTACAAAAATCCAGCACGACCGCTCTTACAGGCAGCCCGAAGCGGTGGCGTTGGCCGAAACCGGGACGGGTGCTGACCATAGCGTTCCTGACGTTTTTCGCGCTGCTGACATTGATGCCGTTTGTGTGGGTTGTTTCGACTTCGCTGCGCACGCCCGCGCAGTCCTTCACGCTGCCGCCGAAGTGGATTCCGGTGGACATGGACTTCAGCAATTATGCGCGCGTGTTCGAGGAAATCCCGTTCTGGAACCAGATCGGCAACAGCTTTGTGATCACCCTGTCGGTGGTGGCGGGGCAGTTGGTGACGGCGGCGCTGGCGGGGTATGCCTTCGGGCGCTTGAAGTTCCCCGGCCGCAACATCCTGTTCTGGTTGGTACTGGCGACGCTGATGATCCCTGGTCAGGCGACCATTATCCCGGTCTTCATCCTGATTTCGCGCGTGTTCCAGATGAACGACACGCTGTGGGCGCTCATCATACCGGGGCTGGCGACGGCCTTCGGTACGTTCCTGCTGCGGCAGTACTTCATGGGAATACCGGACGAATTTGAAGAAGCAGCGCTGGTGGAAGGCGCGAACCAATGGCAAATCTTCCACAAGATTTATCTACCGCTGGCCTCGCCGGGGTTGGCTATTCTGGCGGTGCTGACGTTTAACGCCAAGTGGAATGACTATTTCACGCCGCTGATCTTCATGAACACCAAAGAACGCTTCCCGATCACGCTGGGGATTGTTGACCTGCAAGGTTATATGGCGACGGGCAGCATCTCGGTGGTGCTGGCGGGGATTGTGCTGTCGACCATTCCGGTCATCATCATCTACATTGTGGGGCAGCGCTATCTGGTTGAAGGTTTGATGGCCGGTGGCTTGAAGGGTTAGAAAGTTCGAACATGAAGGCAAAACAAAAACCGGGGGTTGTATTCCAACCCCATGTTCATCGCGCGTTGCAGCATGGCATCCGTAAGCTGGTCAGCGCCATCCGGCCTACGCTGGGGCCGCTTTCCGGTGGCGTGGCGATTGATCCGCTGAACGAAGCCGAAACGCTGCCCGAATATGTGGACGAGGGCGCGGTCATCGCGCGGCGGATCATCGAACTGCCCGACCGTAACGAGGATATGGGCGCGATGCTGCTGCGGGCGATGCTCACGCGGCAGCAGGAACGCATCGGTGATGGGAC
>JAFLCH010000029.1 GCA_017303775.1 Anaerolineae bacterium
ACTCTCGTCGGTGGCAAACCCCGGCCCATCGGTGGCGAGTTCGAAGAGGATGCCGTTGGAGATGCGGAAATAGAGCGACTTGAAGTAGTAGCGGTCAATCTGACCGGAATGGCGAAGACCGACGCGGCTGAGACGTTCCGCCCACGCATCCTGCTCGGCAGCATCCTTGAGGCGGAAGGCGACGTGATGGACGCCACCGCTGCCCAAGAAGGCGCGCGTCTGGCCGTGCTGGATGAGCAGATGCACTTCCTTCCCCGGCCCGCCGCCATCCATGGCGAAGATGATGATTTCTTCATCGGGATTGGCAGGGTTGGGCTGGCGATCTACCTCGGTAAAGCCAAGGATCTGGGTGAGGATGACGCCGATCTGACCTAAGGCGGGAACGGAGAGCATGACTCCATAGAAACCGCGAATGGCAAATTCGGCGGGAATGCCCGCGCCATCCCAGACTTCCCCTTCATAGTCAGCACCCCCATCATCGACCAGAGTCAGCCGCTGACCTTCGGGGTCTTCGAAGCGCATGATGCTGCGTCCGGCGAAGGTTTGGACGGCTTCGTACTTGACGCCATGCTCGTCGAAGCGATCCGCCCAATAGTCGAGGGCGGCCTTGCCATTGACGCGGAAGAGGGTGTTGACGATGCTATCGGTTCCGCGCTGATCGGGACCGGTTTGCGGCCAGTCGAAGAAGGTCATATCGGTGCCGGGGCTGCCGAGCTTGTCGGCATAAAAGAGGTGATACGCAGAGGTATCATCCTGATTCACGCTCTTCTTGACCAGACGAAGACCGAGTACGCGCGTATAGAAGTAGTGATTGGCCGAAATATCGCCCGTGACGGCTGTGACGTGATGAATGCCATGTAACTGCATGATCGCCTCCTGTAACCTCTCAAACACCGAATCAACTCGATGTTAAATCATTTGACATCGAACAGTTTAACATGATACAATGTGGATGTCAATCAGAAATTTGTTAGAAACGCGCAGCAAGGACAGAAGCCCATGGGGACAAAGTATGAAGGAACAGCGGACGAGGTGCGGGCGCTGAACAGTTACATCAAACTGAACCGCGCGAGCGAGAGCATCATGAACCGGACGACGGAGCATCTGGGGCATTACAACCTGACGCTGAGCCAGTTTTCGGTGCTGGAGGCGCTGCATCATCTGGGGAAGCTGACACAGGTTGAGCTGGCGCAGAAGCTGCTCAAGAGCACGGGGAATATGACGACGGTGCTGCAAAATTTGGAGAAGCGGGGGTTGATCTGCCGGCAGCGAAGCGCAGATGACCAACGGTATGTGTTTGTGACGATCACCGAGACAGGGCGCGAGTTGATCACCCGTATTTTCCCGACGCATGTCGCGGGGATCGTGCAGGCGATGGGCGCACTGAGCGCGGAGGAACAAGAGACACTGGCGGCACTTTGCCGCAAATTAGGTATTGGACAGTGAGTGGAGAAAGCGAGACAAAGCGATGGATGTGAAGGATTTTAACCACCGATATATTCCGGCGAAGGGCGCGAACGCACCTACCCTGCTGCTGCTGCACGGGACGGGCGGGAACGAAGATTCGCTGATTGACCTCGGCCAGCAGCTTGTGCCGGAGGCGGCGATCCTCAGCCCACGGGGAAAGGTGTTGGAGAACGGGTATCCGCGCTTCTTCCGGCGGCTGGCGGAAGGGGTGTTTGATGAGGCTGATTTGAAGGCGCGGACGCATGAGCTGGCGGATTGGGTGGAGAGCGCGGTGACGGCTTACGGGATTGACCCGGCGTCACTGGTCGCGGTGGGGTATTCCAACGGGGCGAATATCGCGGCGAGTATGCTGCTGCTGCGACCGGGGGTTGTGCCACGGGCGGTACTGCTGCGGGCGATGTTCCCGCTGCAACCGGAGCCATTCCCGCAGTTAAGCGGGACGGATGTGCTGATTTCGGCAGGGCGGATGGACGGCATGATCCCGCAGGTATCGACAGAAAAGCTGGCGGGCATCCTGCGGGAAGCGGGAGCCGAGGTGAAGCTGACATGGCTGAACGTTGACCACGGGCTGGTTTATGATGACCTGCACGGCGCGCAGCGGTGGATCGCAGAGACGGCGGCACGACACCCGCGAACGATTGAGTCGTAAGGTTCGGCAGGGTTGAAACAAAAAATGCTTCCGGCGGAATTCCGGAAGCATTTTTGATTCGGGGAGGTGGGGCGGGTTTAGATGTGCCCCAAGTGTTCACGCACGCCGTCGATGAAGGAGGCGTAATTTTCCTGCGTGAGGTCGGTCTTGTAGATGATTTGCATCTCACCGAGGCGATCCCGCTCTTCGGCATTCACCGTGTCGGCGGTGACGATCATGATGGGGATGCTGGCGGTTTCGGGGTTGGAGCGCAGTTCATCGAGGACAGCGAAACCGTCTTTTTCCGGCATGCGGAGATCGAGGATGACCAGATCGGGACGGCGACGAGCGACGAGGGAGATGCCTTCCTGCGCGCTGCGGGCGGTGAAGACACGGTAATGACCGGATTCGTCGAGCATGAAGCGGAGGAAACGGCTGCTCTCCTCTTGATCGTCGATGATGAGGATGCGCTCGGTCTGGCTGATTTGCTCGGCTTTTTTGACCACTTCAACGAGTTGTTCGGGGATGAAGGGACGCTGTAAGAAGGTGAATGCGCCGGCGTTCAAGGCACGTTCTTCGACATTTTCCAGCGCGACCAAGATGACAGGGATGTCGCAGGTGTCTTCGCGCTCCTGTAGGCGGCGGAGAATATCCCACGCCATACCTTTGGCAAAGTCGGCGCTCATGATGATGAGCATGGGGCGGAGGCCGCTGGCCATGGCTTCGGCTTCGAGGGGGATGGAGGCGGAGAAGATGTCGAAGGATTCGCGCTGCAAGGCACGGCGGAATTGATCGACCATATCGGGACTGTCTTCGATGAGCAGGATCTGGCGATTGGGCGGGACGACGGACATGGTCATGGTGGAATGCTTTTCGTCACGGGGACGTTCGGCATAAGCGCCACCGCCATTGCTGGAGACTCCGTTGGAGAAGCTATCGGCTGCGCCGTTGACGGCTGGCAATTCGGTAGTGTTGTGGGCATCCGAGGGCTGACCGGCGGTTTCATCTTCGGGCGATTCGGTGACAAGCGGCTCCAAGGGAAGGAGGATGCTGAAGACAGAGCCGACGTTGACCTGCGAGTGGACGAGCATCTTGCCGCCCTGCATTTCGATCAACGATTTGGCGATGGGCAAGCCGAGGCCGGTACCGCCGACGGTACGGGTGAGCGACGAGTCGACTTGACGGAAGGCTTCGAAGAGCAGCGGAATGTCTTTTTCGGCAATACCGATGCCGGAGTCCTGCACATCGACGCGGAGCATGGAGTGATCAGCTTCGATGTGATGGTCGAGGTAGACACGGATGTGAATGCTGCCCTGCTGGGTGAACTTGGAGGCGTTGGAGACGAGATTGAGCAAGACCTGACGGGTACGGAATTCATCGCCGTAGACTTTGGGCAGGCCGGATTCGATGTCGAGCTTGAGATCGACAGGCTTATCTTTGATGAGGCCGATGCCGATGGAGCGGACGCCTTCGACAACGGGTTTCATGTCGAAGTAGTCGGGATGGACATCCATCTTGCCGGAGCTGATCTTGGCTTGATCGAGGATGTCGTTGATGAGGCCGAGCAAGTGCGTGCCGCTGTTGTAGATGGTGCTGAGATCCTGCTCCTGCATTTCGGTGAGGGGGCCGTCGATGCCTTTGAGGATGACGCGGCTGAAACCGATGATGGAGTTGAGCGGGGTACGGAGTTCGTGGCTCATGTTGGCTAGGAAGTCGCTCTTGACGCGGTCGAGTTCACGAAGCTGATCGTTGGAACGCTGCACTTGTTCGAGCAGGCGGTTGTTCTGGATGATGGTGGAGAGACTGTTGGTGAGCGCACCGATGAGGTTAACGGTTTGCTGGTCGTAGTGGTTGATCTCTTCATCTTCGAGAACGATGATCCCGATGAGCTGATTGCTGAGGCTCATGGGGGCGGCGAGAACCGATTTGGCCTGAGTCGAAACGGGCAGATAGGTTGGTTCTTCTTCCAAGTTGGCGATGAGGCGCGGCTGCAAACTGAGGGCGATGGCACTGAGGAGATTTTGCTCGTCACGCACGAGGATTTCCGACAGTTCGGAAATGGGCTGCTCGGAACCGGCCAAAGCTACGGGACGGAGCATGCTATAGGCTTCACCGTATTGATCGGTATATTGCTCGGTGAGGTAGATGCTGGTGTTGAGGGCGCTCAGGGATGTTTGAACGAGTTCGGCCACGTCCTGCAAGGCGTCCCGCAGCGATTTTTCGGCGGCAGAGGCGGCGGTGGTGGCACCGAAGAGGAAGCTCATGTCACGGGCGCGGTTTTCGGCCTGTTCGAAGAGGCGAGCGTTTTCGAGCGCGGTTGAAATCTGGTTGGCGAGCGTTCCCAATACGGTCACATCTTCATCCGAGAAGGCGGCAGGGGTGTTAGACTGCACGTCCAGCGCACCGACAACGCGCCCCTTGCTGATGAGGGGGAGCGCCATTTCGGAACGGGTGAGCGGCAGGTAGGGGTTGGGTTTATGGATGACGCGGGCATCGGCGGTGTCGAGCGCGATGACCGATTCACCGGTGGCGGTCACCTGACCGATGACGGACTTCGACCCCTTGGCCAAGCGGTGATTGATGGACAACAACTGACGCCCTGCTTCGCCGGTGCTGGCGCGGAGTTCGGCAAATTGGTCACGGCCATCCATGAGGAAGATCTGGACGTGGTCGTAGTTGAATGCGTCACGGATGAGATCGACCAGACGGGGGAGCAGGACGTTGACATCGAGAATGGAGTTGGCGATCTGGCTGACTTCCGCCGAGGTTGAGAGCTGACGCGCGCGACGTTCGGTTTGTTCAAAGAGGCGGGTGGCTTCCATGGATAGGGAGGCCTGTTCCGCGAAGGATTGGTAGATGCGGCGATCACGCTCGGTATGGCGGTAGGGCGTTTCCGAGGACAGCCAGAGGACACCCAAGCGCCGGTTACCGCTGCGCAGGGGGATGACGGCGAGTGAACGGGTGTTGGTGCTTTCCAAGCCCATGCGCTCGAGTTCGTCGAGGCTTTCGTCCAAGAGGGTGTCGTCGATGGTGAGCAGGGTGTCGGTGGAGGCCTGCCGCCACGACGGGAATTGTTCGGCGTTCAAGGTGACGCCGAGGAGGTTGATGCCACTATCGGGATGGCGCTGCCAGTTGGCCACCACAACCATATCCGAACCGATTTTGGTGCTGCTGGGAACGGCCATAAAGATTTGGGAGATGTGCGCCATACGCAGCTTGGTGACAGCGACGCCGACAACTTCTTCGGCGTTGGTGACGCTGGTGAGCGAGCGGCTGGTTTCGTAGAGGGTGGTGGCTTCTTCGAAGGCCATCTCGGTGCGGCGCTGGAGGTTACGGTTGTCGATGGCAACGGCGGCGTTATCGGCCAGCGTGGTGAGGAAGCGTTCGTTGTCGCTGCTGAAATCCAGCACGCGGTCATAGAGGACGGCGATCCAACCCTCAAGGATGTCGCGGGTTTTCATGGGGATGGTTGCCAGCGCTTGGACGCCCTGCTCGATCAACTGCTGGCGGATTTCCAGCGAGATGGAGGTGTTGCCGCGCATACTGGTGACGATGAAGGGGTCGGCATGGAAAAGTTCCTGCGGCAGGCTAAACTGCTCCGGTGAGAGGATGCCGCGCACAGGCACGAGGCTGCCGTCCTGTTCATCCAAGAGGACGATATAGCCGTCAATCGGATCGAGCATGATGAGCTGGGTGATGGCGGCATCGAGGGCTTCGTCCACGTCTTTGGCTTCGGAGAGCGAACGGGTCGCTTCGTAGAGGGCGATCTGTTCACGCAGACTGTTCTGGAGGGTATTTTCCAGACCGCGCAGGTTGCTGATGTCCTGAAAGGCGGCGACGATGGCACTGATGTTACCACGGGCGTCGTAAATGGGGGCCGCGTTGAGGAGGAGGTCGGTTTGGTCACCGGCATCGTGCAGCGCGGCAATGTCATCGCTGAACGCCTGCCCGCCGCTGTTGACGGCGACGTTGATGGGCATTTCCTCTTGCGGATAGGGCACATTGGTACCGGTACGGATGAGGTTATAGTCGGTGACGTTGAAAGGAATGCTGTAGTTAATGGGACGCCCCAAGAGCGATTCGGCCTGCGCGTTGGCTTGAATGGGCTTAAGGGTTTGCGGGTCGATCACCACGATACCGGTGGGCATGGTTTCGAGAATAGAGCGGAGGTATTCCCGTTCCTGTTCGGCGGCTTGATAGAGGCGACGGTTTTCGATGGCGACGGCAACCTGCGCGACCAGAGTGCGAACAAGCTGTTCATCGCGCTCATCCAGATCGGGCTGATCCAAACCACGCCCGACCAACAAGGCACCGATGATTTCCAAACCATTATAGATGGGGGCGATGATGTGCTTACCGATGGCGGTCAACTCGCCGATCTGCATGCCCTGATAGGCGGGATAGCTGAAGGGGTCGTTGATGATGAGCATACGGTTCAAGCGGATGGCATCGACCAAAGCGTGATCGCTGGAACGGAGATTAAAATCGACATCGGCATAGATGGCGTTATCTTCGGCATTTTCCCACGTGATTTTATCCAAGCGGTTCGGATCATCTTCGTTGATGAGGGTGAGCAACCAGCGGTCATAGCTGGCTGGCTCGGCCACACGCGAGAAGACCTGACTAATGTTCTGCTCGAACTCGGCACCGACCTGACTGGCGAGCTGACCGACTTCGGCGAGGGCGAGCGCACGCTGGGCTTCGGAACGCGCTTCTTCGAACAAGAGCCGGTTTTCGACGGCAACGGCGATCTGGTCGACGACGGCCTGTGCATAGCGGATGTATTGTTCGTTGAAGGCATCCGGTTGATCCGATTCGGCGATGAGGACGCCGAGCCAGTTGCGCTGGGTGCGGAGGGGGACTACGACGGCACTTTGTGATCCCCAAGCGGATAAGGTAACGGGCAAGCGGTCATTGGTGGATGTGTCGTCCTGAAGGTCGTGATAGTAGACCGATTCACCATTGTTGGACAGCAGCTTACCGACGGGAATTTCATCGGCGGTCAGACGCGCCCCGATGTGAACCCGATCATGCGAGCCGGTGAGCGACCAGACATGCACCATGTCGTAATAGGGAGCGTGCGGCTCCGGCACCGGCCCGGCGAGCAGGATTTCGATGCGGCTGAGTTCGGGCATGGGCTGGGCGAGGTAGGTGGTGGCGGCGGCGTACACTTCAGCCGAGTCCTGTGCGCCGGTGATGGCACGGCTGGCGGTGTAGAGGCGACGTGTTTCATCGAGGGCGAGGGAGGTTTGCTGGAGCAGGCGCTGATTTTCGAGCACGGTGCTCATCTGACCGGCCAACGCTTTATAGATTTCGTAGTCCTCCGTGGAAAGTTCATCGACTTTGCGGAGGTGGAGGTAGAGCATAGCGATGGGCTGATTGGCACTGAACAACGGGAAAATATGGGTTGAGCCATCAATGGTTGGCATGGTCTGCGTGTCACGCTTACGCAGGGGCGAGGCCGGGTCAACCTGAATGGCTTGCAGGGTATCCACTTCGGTCACAAGGCCGTTTTCGGAACGCGCGACCATGCGGATGAGGGTGGGCCAACCGGTGCTATCCAATTGACCTTCAAGGATGCCCAGTTCGAGGCGCAATTGAGAATCGGCGCTGGCACTGAGCACGGCGCGCACGAGTTCAACGGGATTCTGGGCGGTGTTGATGGCACGACTGGCTGCGTAGAGGCGCTCGATCTGGTCAAGCGTGAGTTCGGTTTGTTCGGTCAGCAAGCGGTTGTCGATGGCAACACCGGCTTGATCGACCAAGGCGCTGTAGACACGACCTTCGCTCTCTTTGAACTGGCGCACCTGCGGGAACAGGAGGCTGATCATCCCACGCCACTGACCGCGAGCGCTGAAGGGGATGAAGATGGCGGCGCTGGCGGTGAAATTTTGAAGGAGGGACTTGAGTTCACTATCCAAGCGGCGGTCACGGCTGACGTCATTAATCAGCTTGACCTGTAAGTCGCGCAGGCCGTTCAAGAAACCGGATTCCGCGACGTGGAGCTGGAATTGTTCACGGGCTGGCAGGGTGGCATCATCGGCAGACCAGTAGCTGCTCAACTGCAACCAGTTCGGGTCGGCATCGTCCAAGAGCCAGATTTGCCCGTTGTGGGCATCCGGGGCGACTGAACTGATGACGGCCTGAATGATGCCGCTGAGGTCGTTGGCTTCGTTGAGGCGGCGGCTGAGTTCGTAAAGGGTGGAGGTGATGGAAAGGCTGGTTTGCGTTTCGTTGAAGAGGCGCGCACCTTCAATGGCGAGGCCGACACGATCCGCAACCGCACGCAGAATGGCGTGGTCACCTTCTACGAAAGGCATGCCTTCCGGCGCAGCGGCAGCGATGGTGCCGATGACTTCACCACGGATGGTGATGGGGGCGCTGATGGCGGCGATTTGGTCGTCGTGACTTTCGGCAAGCGGGGCGACCTCGACAAGGTTGTAGCGATAGGCATCGGCCAGACCGAGACGATCACCCGTTTCTTCCCAGACGGTTCGCGTCAATTGGCGGTTGAGGGTATCGCCCTGCTCTAGCTGCTGTTCGATGCTTCCAATTTCGCGGGTCTTCTGGATGGCCAGCGCTAATTGATCGGCAAGCATTTGATAGAGGGCGACTTCATCCTCGGTAAAGTTGCGGGTGGCGTTGCTGTGGAGGTCGAGCGCGCCGATGACATGGCCGCCATAGTTCAAGGGCAGAACGATTTCGGCACGGGTTTCGGTCAGCAGCGGTTGGGGGACATAGGCGAGGCCACCGGTGTAACGGGTATTGCTGATAACAACGGGCTGACCGGTGGCGGTGACCGAGCCGACGGGTGTAGCTGAGCCAACCGGAATGTAATGACGCTGTTCGAGCAAGCGCTTGCCCGCCAGACCACGACTGTAGGCCAAGAGCGCATTGAGGCCGATGTCATCGAGTAAGAAAATTTGAGCATGCGCCATTTTGAAGGCTTCGCACATCAGGTCGATGGCGCGGTTCATGAGTTCGCCGGTTTCGGTGGCGGCACTCATTTCGCGGCTGATGTAGGAGGCGGTTTCGACACGGCGACGCTGTTCTTCCAGCCGTTCGTCCAATTCACTGGCGAGGCTGTTCAGGCGATAGGAGATGCGGCTGAACGAGTCATTGAGTTGGGTGACTTCGTCGTTGTCGGTGTGTACGGGCAGCGTGGCATAGGATTCGCCCTCCGCCAGTTTGAAAGCCATGGTGCGGGCAGCGGCTAAGGGTTCGAGCCGTTCACGGAGGACGCGATTGAGCAAGTAGAGGGTGATGAAGCAGGCGACGGCAGCGGCGATGATGATGGCGATTATGCCGAGAAAATCGGTGATTGTGCCGACGGCGGTACGGTCGATGAGTACCAACTTCCACGGCATGGTTGACACACCGTTGAAGTCGATGATGTCGATGGAAACAGCGCTGCCACCATAATCAGCCATGGTCACGTTATCGAGATGGCTGTTGAGGAAGGCGGCCAGCGAGGAGTTGGTGGTGGCTAAGGAGGGGAAATAGATTTCAAGGGCGGGCTGCCCCTGTGAGTTGACGAGCAACCATTCCTGTCCATCGGTTGATGGGACAAGGGTATTTTTGAGATCGGTGGCGACGAAGACGGCTTCGATGACACCCAAGACGCGCTGTCCTTCGACGGGGTCGGTGACAGGGGTGATGACGCGCATGGTCTGGCCAGTGGAATCGGCATTATTGGGGGCGAACTGTGTTTCGCGCAAGATGAGGGCGCGATGGACAAAGGCATCGGTGAAGTTTTCCGCCGTGATCTGGCGGATGTCGGGGGTTACCGCGCCGTTGAGGTTGGTCACTTGAGTCCAAGTCGAGCCTTCGGCGGTGATGAAGCGAATGCTGCGATAAAAGGACAGGTTCTGGGTGACGGTGTTGACGAAGCTGCGAAGGAGCTGCACCTGAAGGGAAGTGAGGGTGCTGCTGGTGCGACCGAGAGCGGCTTCGGAAGCAAATGAACGAGCGGCAGCGCTGTTGGCCAAGGTTGATAAATCCTGCCCGGCAGCGCTAATGGTACGTTCGATGGTATCGGCACGGTCAGTGACGAGGTCGGTGCTATTGAGCATCTGCTGAGTGCGCAACCCATTCCAATAGAGGAAGATTGCGATCATCGCACCTAACACGAACATCACGATGACGATGGGTGATACACGCTGCATCACCTGCTGGTGCAGTGTACGGCTGGGTTTTGATAGGTTCTTATTCCGCTTCATAGTTCATTCCCGAATTGAATCTAACCGGATCAATTCTCATGGGTTTAGTGTGTTCCATTACCGTTCAAATGACCGTTGGCGCCATTGGTGATGGCTGGATCAGGCTGCTTGTCCTGCCCGTTGGCACGATGCAGACGGATGCTGACCTGAGGCGAACGAAGGGCCTGCCCGACTTCGCGCACTGCGGTTTGCAGAATGTCGCTGATTTCGGTTTGCGGCGTGAGTTTGGCGCTGATGGCATTGACGATGCGTTCGCGCTCGGCAGCACGCTGACTTTCCTGAAAGAGGCGGGCGTTATCCAGACTGACGGCCAGACGATTGGCCAATTCCTGCGCGAGTTGGAGTTTGTTATCGCTGAGATCACTTTCCGGAATTTCCCACTCGACCGCGCCTAAGGTTTGCCCGCGCAACTGGATGGGCACGGCGATGGGAACAGTCTGGTTACCGGTGTGTTCGCCGACAACGATCTTGCCGGAGGTGACGGCACGCTGGCGCAAGTCGGAGTTATCGACGCCGGTTGATACGCCGGCCTCGCTGGAAAGCTGGCGAAGGCGCTGGGCGTAGAGGTATTCCTGCCATGTTTTGACGGTGGCCTGACGATTGCTGCGTTCGATTTCTTCCAAGCGGCGAACTGATTCTTGATAGAGACGGGCGTTTTCGATGGCGACGGCGACCTGATCGGCCATGGTCTGCAAGATGAGGATTTCGTCTTCGCTGAAGGCGTTGCGGATGCGGCTTTGAACATCGAGCGCGCCGATGATGGTATCACCAATGCGGAGGGGGATGGCGAGTTCGGCTCGCGTTTCCGGGAGGAGTTCGTTGCGTTTGTGGACGGTGCTGTCGTCGGTATCACGCGCTACGATGATATGCGCCTGCGCGGTGACCTGCCCGATGACGCTCTGGCTGCCGATGTTGAGGCGGTGACCGCGCGCAAGCAACTGCTTACCGGCCTCGCCGGTGCTGGCATTGAGGACAGCGTAGGCACGTTCCGAGTCGATGAGGAAGATCTGGGCATGGTAGATGTCGGTGAATTTTTCGGTGATGAGTTCGACGACCTGATCCATCAACGTTTGGAGGTTGCGCTGGGTGGCGGCAAAGCGGCTCACTTCCTGCGTGGCGCTGATGTCGCGGGCACGGGCGGCAACACGGGCTTCGAGGTCATCAAGGAGGTTATGGACGTAGGTACGCATATCGACAAAAGCAGCGCTGAGGCTGCCGATTTCGTCGGTGCGGCCAATGGCCGAGGGAACTGGCAGATCATACTCGCCGCGGAGAACACCCTGCATGGCTTCACGCAAGCCGGTCAGCGGCGGGGTGATGAGTTGATTGAGGAGGAGGACTACCAGTACAACCGCCAAGACAAGACCGACAAGCGACACGAATAAACCAGCCCCCCCGAGGAAACGGAAGGATTGCGCGGCTACCGCTTCGGCAGGGACTTCCGTCACGAGCGCAAAGATGGCCTGTGAGCTTTCGGTGGGGTTGAGGATAGGGGCGAAATAACCAACAACGCGACGGGTTTGCTGCGCACCGATTCCGTATTCTTCAATGGCGCTTTGCAGATTGAAGGCCTGCTGGACGACCTGACTGTTTTGGGCCGAGAGCCGCGAATCGGCGATGGCATTGGATGGGGCAATGACGACTTGCCCGCTGGTAAGGTAACTGTAGGTAGGGAAGTTCTCGTCCCCACGCTGGAGACGGTTGGTGAGGAGATTGTCGTGGTCGAGGACGCCGACCAAGTAGCCCACGGTATTGTCATCAATATCATGGATGGCTTGAATGAATTCTACGGCAACCAGCCCGCTGCTGGAAACAACCAAAGCCGAGTCACGGCCTGAGAGCGTGGCGCTGGTAGCGGCAGTGAAGGCCGGTGTTCCAACGGCGGAGTCCCGATTCGTCAAGATGCTGGTGGCGCTGGTTTGCGCCAAAATGTTTCCGTCTGTGTTCATGACGCGCATGGAACGGAAATTGCTATAACCGGTGAGTTCACGCTGGAGGGTGAGAGACACCTGTTGAATGCGCCGGAAGTCTGTACCACCGGGTGCAAGAAGCTGCTGCAAGGGTTCCAAAATACCGGGACGCGTGACCAGCACATTCAAGGTGATGCTGGCGCGGCTAAGTTCATCACTGATGACCTGCTGCTGCTGGCGTCCGATGTCATCAAGGCGCTGCTTGACGGTATTCAGGCTGGTGGCACGGACGCTGCTCTGCCCGATGATGGCGACGAGGAGGATGGGTACGGCCACGCCGAAAGCCATGCCTGCGCTCAATTTCAGCCATAAGGGCCAGTTGAGAATATTCAACGACTTGACCAGCGATTTCATCGCGCGGCCTCCTTCTGCAAGCCGACGACAGGCTCATTCATCATTTCGGGCTGGATGTAGATGCGGGTATGTACCGCACCCAGCGCCTCTTTGAAGTTTTCGGCTGCTACATTCAAAACGACATTCACATCGGTGGCGCTCATCAAGAGTGCGGCGATTTCGCTGGCCTTGCGTTCGCGGAGCGCCTGCGCCTGACTTTGTTCAAATAAGCGCGTGTTTTCAAGCGCGAGGGCGAGGCGTTCCGCGACAACCTGCGCAACTTCGATTTGTCTTTTGTTGAGCGGTTGGTTGGCGGGTACGGCGAAAGACATCGCGCCCAAGTTATAGTCACGGAACTTAATGGGCACATTGATGATTTGTTCGGTATCGGTGGTACTGACGTTGAGCGCACCACTGCTCAGGGTAGCGACGATATTTTCGGGCAAATCGTCCGCCGGAACCGGCGTCGCGCTACCGGAAACCAGATCGAAACCGATGGCTTCTTTGCCGCGCCCCTGCACGTAACTACCCCAAACATCGGTCACACTGCGCCGCTGACGCAGTTCGTATTCCTGCAACTGACTTTCAAGCTGGGCGATGATCGCATCGCTGGTTTGAATGGTCGATTGGAGGCCGTTCAATTGGCGGAGCTGCTGGAGAGTCAGCCCAAGCAATTGAGAGAGAAGGCTGAGAATTTCCAGTTCAGCGGTCGTGAAAGACTCTTTGGACTGTATATCCAGCACGCCGAGCAAACGCGATTCCAAGAGAATAGGCAGGGCCACACCATAGGCGGCGGAGGCACTGAGATGGCTGCGGCGAGGGAGATCATCGCTGAGCGAGGTGGAGGTCATATGACCTGTACGAGCGGCTTCGGCAAGGCTGTTGGCCTCGTAGGGTCGTAGAACAGCGCCATGGCGGATGGTCACATCGTCACTGACGCCGCGAATGATTTGTACGAGGTTGTTGTTCTCGTCGGTGAGATAGAGTTCAATCGTCCAGCGGCTGAAATGCTGACGGAGGGTGATTATCAAGTAGTTGAGGAGCGCGTTTTCGTTTTGATAGCGTCCCAGATCGAGGATAAAGCGATTGATCCAACGCTGCTCACGAGCCACCATCATGGATTGATTGGCAATCCGTTCCAGATTACCGGCAAAGGCGACAACAAAGACGAGAATGGTGATAACGGTGGTCGAGACTAACACCAGATCCGAATCAAGGTGTTCAGCGGGAATGATTCTGATGACGTCACGCTGCGTACTCTGGGACAATGCACCAGCCGCAACCGCCAAGAAAACGAGCGCGGTGATAAAGACCAGACCACGACGTCTGACGAGAACACCAGCGGCGACTAATGGAACCGGCACGAATACGAGACTGGTACCATTTAAGGTAGGCGTGCCATCCGGCCCAAAGAGAATGGGGCTGAGTGAGCCAAAGGTCAAGGCGAATAGGAAAATCCATGTAGCGGGGATGAGATAGCCGCGCTGGATGAGGATATAACCTAGCGCACCGGCAAGCGCCACCACGACTGAACTGGCTAACCCTATCGGATCAGTCACCCCTTCCCGCAGGACGTCGGGAATCTGGATGGTTACCAGCGAGAGGAGAGCGGCAACGGCAATAATGGCACAGATAACCAATAGGGTGCGCGCCCGCTGCTGGTGAATGGGATTGGTGTACTGATAACGAACGGTGAAGATAAATTTGAGTATAGTCCGTATCATGCCTGTACTTCTCCGTTCAGGTGTACTGCGGATGTCGTGCCCAGACGGATGACACCGCGAGACGCCCCTAACGATTGGCTGAGTTCTTCCAGCGTCACGCGGAGCAGATCATCGACATTGTTCAAGGTTTGATAACGACTGACAATTTCGTTGATACGCTGTTCGCGGCTGGTGGCTTCTTGCGACTCTTCAAAGAGGCGGGCTTTATCCAAGCTGAGCGCGAGACGCTGCGCTACAGCGTTGACCGTCTCGGCAATTTCACTTTCGGGCGTGTTGGAGTCGGTTTCGATTTCGATGGCTCCGATGACCTCATTGCCAAGGAGCATGGGGACGGCGATGATCTGCTGACCGCCACGGGCTTCGAGCACCGGCAGGCGGTTGAGGCTGGCTTCTTTAAGGCTGTCCGTCCATCCGGCGTCTGACATCACCTCGTCGCCGCTGACGGTGATTCCGCTGACGAGTTTGCGCGCGCCGAGATATTCTTCCCAACCCTCGCGGGTCAACTGCTGATTGAGACGTTGAATTTCGCGCAGGTTGGTTTCTGATTCGAGGAAGAGGCGGCGTGTTTCGCGAGCGGTGTTTTCCTGTTCTTCGAAGAGGCGGGCGTTGCGGATGGTTGTCCCTAATTGGTTGGCCAACACTTGCAAGGCTTGTACCACTTCAATACCGAAGGACTCGTAACGGCGACTCTGGACATCGAGCGCGCCGATAATTTTGTCACCGTCGAAGATAGGGAGCGCCAGTTCGGAACGGGTGTTGGGCAGGAGTTCGTTGCGGTAGTAGTAGGGATCGGTGTCGCGAGCGATGACCGGCTGACCACTGGCGGTGGTACGACCAATCACGCTCTGGCTGCCGACGGAAAGGCTGTGCTGACGCTCGAACAGTTTTTGCCCAACCGCGCCGGTGCTGGCAGCGAGACGGGCATTCTTGCCGGTTTCATCCACCAAAAAGACCTGCACATGATAAAAGTCGAAGCGGTCTTGAATGAGTTCGATAGATTTGGGCAGGATGTCGCTGAGTTTGAGCAATTTGCTTAACACCTGACCAATATCAGCGGATGCTTGCAACAGATTGTTGGTTGAACGGGCGGTTTGAATGGCTGTTTCGGTCTGGCGAGTGAAGTAGCGAGTGGAGCTGGCAACGATCATGGTGGTGAGAAGAACGATGATATAAGGGAGGATTTGATTGACGTCATTATTCGACTGCCAGTTGAGAAAGCCGAGGGCAACGAATTCCAAGGCAATGGTAAGGAGGGCCAAGCGATACAACCATTTATGCGCCAGCGTAGCGGCAATCGTCACGGTGAGCATGGTGGTGAAGATGACCCAGTAGAAATCCGCAACCGAGGCAAAGAGGGAGGCGGCAACAAACTCTATGACGAGAATGTTGGCAGCTAAGGTGCTGCGACCACGCCGAACCAGAATCACCAGACCGACATTAAAGAGCGGGAAAATAGCTGTCAGGGAGAAGCGGGCAATCTTTTCATTCAGCGGAATATCTGCCAGCAGGATGCCACCGAGACCCAAGGCTACGGCAATGATGGTGACGATGGATATGAGTTGAACATAGCGGCTGCGGGCGACGGTGAACGCATCCTGCTGTGGGGTGTTTTGGACGACGGTCATGACTGACCTCCCTGCACTGTTACGGGTTTACCCAAGCGGATGGCGACACGATTGGCTTGAAGCGCTTCCTTGAGGCTTTGCGCGGCAGAGGTCAAGGTCATTTCGACACTCGTACCGGTTTCAAGGCGGGTAGCAATTTCGTTCACCAAGGCTTCGCGCTGGGCGATGCGCTGGCTGGTTTCAAAGAGGCGGTTGGTTTCGGCGGCCAAGCCCAGTTGTTCGCTCACTTCTTCGAGCATGGCAACGTCTTCCGGCGAAATGTTACCGGCAGAGTCCAGTTCAAATTCCATCGCACCGATTACCTGCCCGCGCACTCGTAAAGGCACCGCAACCACTGAGACACCGTTCTGCTGTCCCTGAATGGATTGGTTCTGTTGAATGGCTTGCTGGCTGGTGGGAGTCAGGGTGTCATCGGGGGTTGATACCTGCTGCGTCAAGTCTAGATTGAGGCCGGTGGTAACGGTTTGCTGGCGGAGGTAGTCTGCCCAGAAACGACCCGTGAGGCGCTGATTGAGGCGAGCGACTTCTTCGGCTGTTTTTTGGGTTTGGTCGATGAGCTGACGATTTTCGGCGAGCTGACGTTCGGTTTCTTCGAAGAGGCGAGCGTTATCAATGGCAATCGCCAAGTGATCGGCAAGCGATTGGAAGATGGGGGTATCGTCAGGCGAGAAGGCGTCGGGCAGCTTACTTTGCAGATCGAGCGCACCGATGACGAGATCACCGATGCGGAGGGGGAAGGCTGCTTCGACGGCTGTATCCGGCAGGAATTCGTTGCGGCGATGGACACTTTCGTTATTGCCAGCACGCGCTACCACAGCCTGCCCTTTGAGCGTTACCTGCCCGATCACGCTCTGGCTGCCGACGGGAAGGTTGTGCTTCTTTTCCATGAGCAAGCGCCCGACATCGCCGGTACTGGCGGCAAGGCGGGCATTCCGTCCGGACTCGTCTAGCAGGAAGATCTGGGCGTGATAAATACTGGGATAGTTCTCGCGGATTTGTTCGGCAGTGTTACCGAGCACCTGAGCGAGTGGTTGACGACGGGAGATGCGCTGGGTGATCTGGCTGGTGATTTCCGCAAGGCGAAGGCGATCTTGGCGCGCGCCGCTTTCCCCTTCCAAGCGGTTCAAGCGGGCAAAACGGAGGAAGGCGTATAACAAGCCGGAGGTCATGCCGATTAGGATGAGCGTGACAAACAAATCGTAGCCCGTGTTATTGGGTATCTGGGGTACTGATGAACGCTGATTGAGAGCAAGCAGGAGCATGGACAGCGTGATGACAATCCCCGCGAACAAACCATATTGGGGAATGACTAGGCTGGCAAAGGCTAACACCAGCATCAGCACAATGCCGTCGGTGATGGAATAACCACCGGTTCCAATAAAGAAGATGCCAGCGACACCGGCTGTGATGACGACTGCGATGGGTGCGGCAAGATCCACGCGCCCGGAACGGGTGAGCACAATAGCACCCAACATGCCAATATAACCTAGCGCAAGAAAAATGGCGACGAGGCCACCGCCCATCGCAATTTCTTCCCATGGGGCGCGACCCGTGAGGGGTGTGAAAACAATGAATACGGTGAGGAGCACTAACAAGGTGCTGCTCACTGTATAGATCATCCCTGCGCGCTGCTTATCGAGCAGGTTATTGTAGGCGGAAGTGGTAAAAATGGAGTTAATCCAGCGCATAGTGGTTACTCCGACTCGGAAGGTGTTTGATCTTCGGGAAGTGATGTGGTCAAGCGAATGCGTGCCCGCTTGGCGCCGATGGCTTTACCTAATTCGTTTGCCGTGATATTCAGCATACTCTGAATATCAAATTGGTGCTGAAGTTGAGTAGAGATTTCGTTCACCAGCGATTCGTTGCGGGCAACACGCTGATTGAGACGATAAATTTCGGTATTTTCCAAGGTTGTGGCAAATTGATTGACCATTTGACTAAAGAGGGCTAAATCAGTTTCGGAATAGGCATTGGGTTTGTCGCTTCCGATGGTCACGATGCCGGTGACACGACCACGGACGACGACCGGTGTGAGCAACCACGAACGAAGGGTAATGTTGGGGTCGATGCCGGTGGCGACCTTGCGCAGGTCAGGAATATATTGAACTTGACCGGATTCCCATACGGCAGCAAGCGGGCCGATGATGGGCACTTCATCACCGTCGGTTGGAGAGTAGCGGACTTCATCGTAGTTGGATTGGGCGACAACACGCAGACGCTGGGTGGCCGGATCGTAGAGGCTGATGGTCACCTGATTTTGTGGGAGCATGCGGCTGCTTTCTTCGAGCATCGCTTTGAGGATGGCGGAGGTGTCCAGCGAGGCCTGCGTTGACTGGCTAAAGGCAGCGATGCGCTGGAGCTGTTCGACACGGTGTTGGGCTTCCTCGACGAGGCGAAGGTTCTGCAAGCTGATGTTGAGTTGGAAGGTCAGGATTTGCGCGAGTTCGAGCATTTCGTTCGAGATCACTTTATCCGGCGCATAAACATCCAAACCGACACCGCCAACGATGGCATCACTGGCTACGATGGGAATGAGGGCGAGCGAGTGAATGCCTAAGCCAGCCAATGTTTCACGGGTGACGGGTTCGATCAGCGGGTCTTCGCGGCTGGGTACATAGAGCGGTTGGAAATTGCGCTTTTGCAGTTCCATCCAAAGGGGATTACCTTTGAGGGGAATGCGCGCGCCACGGGCACCCGCGATTGGATATTCGGCGCGGACGATCAAGAAGTCGGGGTTGTTGGGGTCGATGATGGTGATACCGCAGTGGTCGATGCCTAGGAGCTTGACTAATGAGCGACTGCTTTCTTCGAGGATCACATCCTCATTTTTGGCGGTGAGGATGAGGGTGGCTAGCTGGTTGGCGGCCTGCATCTGGCCGACCTGTGTACTGAGGGAGCTAGCGTTGACCTGCGCTTCGTGCAAGAGGCGATGATTTTCCAGCACGATGGCGATTTGATCGCTGAGGGCGGAATAGAGGCGGCGTTTGGTGTCGTCGATACGATGGGGCTGGATATAGCTGATGCTGACCATTTCGAGCACCCGTCCGCGCTCACGGATGGGAATATTGATGAAGCTGCGCGTGCCGACTGTTTTGAGGTAGCTGGCGAGGGGATAGTCACTATCGGTTGTTTCAATATCTTCGACGACGAGCACGGGCGATTGATCGGTATTCCAGTAGGTATCCAACTGAGCCAAGGTGTCGCTGCCTATCAATTCAACCAGCGACATATGAACCGATTGTTCATCGTCCGGCATGATGATGGTGGTGACGACGAGATCAGCGATTTCTTTGCGCTTGTTATAGGCGACATTGAGGTGACTGATGAAAGCCGCATCCGCCGCAAGATATTTACGGATGACGCGCAGAATGTCGAGCGTATCCTGTGAGGCGAGGATGGCGCGGTTGACTTCGTAGAGGAGACGGGTTTCGTCGAGGGCGCTCTGGCTGGCGTCCAGCAGTGAACGGGAGTGAATGAGTGTGCTGATCTGATCGGCGAGGCTGCTGTAGGCATTCATTTCGTCGGTCGTGAAGGCGGTGGGAACACGGCTCATGATGAAGAACGCACCGATGGGTTTGCCTTCGATGTGCATGGGAATGTTGAGGAAGACTTCGACGCCGTTTTCTTGTAAGACAGTGTCGAGATCCGGGCCGAACAAATCGGGATTATCTTTGACCGAAGACACCATGAAGGGGCGGGTTTCATAAACCGACTGGCGGAGGGCTTCCCCGACTTTGCGCCAATCCATGACGCCGCTATTTTCCCACTTGAAGGTTCGTTCACGGTTGGCGGTGGCGCGGATTTGCCATGTGCTCACTTCGCCATCGTCGGCGGTGGTGTACTGGCTGATGCCGAGGAAGCGCCCCGGCGTGACGATCATGTGGCGGGCGACGATGCCGGCCATGGTTTCAAAATCCATGCCGGCGTCCAGTTCAGCAAAAGCGCGGGACTGGCGGACGAGCAACTGCTGACGGTCATCGGCTTGTTTCTGGAGGAGTTGGACACGAAATAGGCCGCCGAGTTGATTCACGAGCACCTGAAGCACATGCACTTCGAGGGGGTCGAGGGTGAGCGACGGGGTGAGGCTGTTGAGACTGACCCAACCGATGAGATCGCCCTGCGCCCGAAGCGGGATGTTGAGGCAGGCGGCGATGCCCTGCTGCTGCAACCAAGCGCGGTAGGCAGAATTGAGCCGCCGATCCTGTTCGAGGGATTCGATGAGCAGCGGGGGTGAGTCGAGGCCGACTCCATCGAGCGGGTAGCCGGTTTCAGAAAGCCCCAGTTGAAGCGGGTTGGGTTGGGCAGTGGAAGCACCGGACTGCACGAGGGGCGTCAGGCGCAGGATTTGAGCCTCTTCATCTACCTCAGAGCGGATCACACTCAGGGAAAGGCCGCTGGAACGCGGGAAATATTGAAGAAGAGAGGCAGCAGCATCGTCCAAGGTGCGCGCCGAGGCAAGCGCAGCGCTGGTCGCGTTCTGACGTTTCAGGGGTTCGAGAAGGATTTCCGGTTGGTTTATATCAGTCATCGTGCGTCGTGCTGCACGGGGCAGCCCTCATTTTGGAATGTCAATACGGCGGACGGCGCTGAACACGTCCTTGTATTTCATCATATACAAAATTCATATTGAGAAGGCGTAAGAATGTGTTGCTGAGAATTTCTTAAGGGTTGGGAGGAGGAAAAGGAGGCCGGAACAATAAAAGGACGCCGAGGGGCGTCCTGATAAAGGCCTGATTACTTCCATTCCCACACTTCTTCGCCAGTGAGCAGGCGGCGAATCTGGGCGGGGAATTTATCCGCATCCAGCGGTTTGCCGAGGAAGCCGTTGAAACCGGCCTTCTTGGCACGGCGCATTTGATCTTCGCTGGCCTCGGCGGTGACGGCGCAGACGATGGTATCGCGCAGGCGGGGATGGGCACGCACCTTCTGGAGGGCTTGATAGCCGTCCTCGTAGGGAAGTCGAATATCCATGAGGATGAGATCGACACGCGGCAGAGTATCGGCAAATTGGACAACTTGCCAACCGGAGGTTTTCCATTCGCAACGCTGGACACCCATGAAGGCGAGCATCCGGGCGATTAAGACAAAGTTGGGAACGTTATCTTCCACCACCAGAACATGGGCTTCACCCGGCTCAACCGGAGTGCGCTGCGTGACATTGGAGGGTTGAACTTCGCTCATTACTGGCGACTCCTCACATACTGAATAATTTCATCGGGCAACTTATCAACATCGATGGGCTTGCGAATGTAGCCGTTGCAGCCGGCTTCAAGGGTTTTTTCTTTATCGCCTTCCATCGCGTTGGCTGTTAATGCAACAATGGGAACATCTTTCAAACCGGACATACCACGAATGGTGCGGGTCGCTGTCAACCCATCCATTTCGGGCATACTCATATCCATGAGAATGATGTCCGGCCGATTCTGCTGCGCCATTTCGATGCCAGTACGAGCATTTTCGGCCTCGACGACGGTAAAGTCGTAGTCGGAGGCCATGAGAATGCGGCGAACCAGCATCCGGTTATCCCGGTTATCTTCAATGTAGAGTACAAGCGGCATCTCTCTTACTCCCTGCAACTGCAAACCGCCTGATGTTATGTTCCATTGTCAGAGGCAAGGAAACCCGCCTCAGTCTTCATTATAACACCACACTTACGGCAATGATTCATGAAGATCGTGCCGATGGGGGTAAATTAATGTTCGGATTCTGTGAAGAATGAACCAACGCCGGTATAAACCGTTTTTGTATTGTACAGCAAAGTTAAGAGTCTGTGTGTGAATTTGGTGTAATCGCCCAAAAAGTGAAGCTTAAATGACGAGATTGTTACAAGGAAGGGGGCGACGGGGGGTGACAGTGAGGGTCGCTGATCGGGCGCTTTTCTGCTATGCTAACGAGAATGACGGGGGCTGAAAAGCCGTCACAGACAATTTTTTAAGGGAAAGGAAAACTCCGAATGGCGAAATCATACAGCGCTGCGCCCGCGATGCAGATCGACCCGAACAAGAATTACGTCGCGCACTTCAAGACGAGCAAGGGTGAATTTGACATCCAACTGCACGCGAAGGAAGCGCCGATCACGGTGAACAATTTTGTGTTTTTGGCGAAGGACGGATTTTACGACGGGCTGAAGTTCCACCGCGTGATCGCGGACTTCATGATTCAGGGCGGCGACCCGATGGGCGACGGGCGAGGCGGCCCCGGTTACAAGTGGGATGATGAGCCGTCGGCGCTGAAGTTGAAGCACAGCGGCCCCGGTGTGTTGAGCATGGCGAACGCAGGGGCGAACACGAACGGATCGCAGTTCTTCATCACCCATGTGGAAACCGCGTGGCTGAACGGAAAGCATGCGGTGTTCGGGCAGGTGATGGGTGACGGGCAGAAGGTTGTGAACGCCATCCGACAGGGCGACACGATCAACTCGATCACGATTGTTGAGAGCTAAGCTCATTCCTCGCTGACTGAATGGGGGGATTTGCCTGACGGGCATGATCCCCCTCTCCCCTTTTCACACGTTCCTTATATATATCGGTTATCGGCGGCGCAGTGCGGCGGCGGGCATTGTTTTGCAGCAGCGGCGGCAGCGGCGTGGTGGTCGATGAAGGCGGGAGCGCGGCGGCGTTTCCGCCGAGGGAGGTGTTTGTCGTCGTCGCCGACAATAAACACGGCGGGAACGGGCGTTGGTGGCGCAGACAATATTAGAATTTCACCCAGAACCTCACCCCCACGCTCGTTAAGTCACTCGCAGGCCTTGCTCACGTGCATTCGCTTCGCTCACAGCGCACAAGGCGCTGCACGCCAAGGCGAGGGGCAAAGACAGGGATACCCGACTCGATGGCTGCTGCTGCCAATTGGTGAGGGGGAGGTGGCCGGGTTGGCGGCAATGGCGGCAGTGGCATTGGCGTTCTGCGGCCAATTCTTTTTGCAGCAGCAGCAGCGGCGCAGAAGAACCTGACCCCCACGCTCGTTCCACTCGCAGGCTACGCTCACGTGCATTCGCTTCGCTCACAGCGCACAAGGCGCTGCACGCCAAGGCGAAGGGGAGCAAATACAAGTGTGAGGGATTCAAGCTATAGAACTTCCAGATAGCCACCGTTTCATGCAGGGCTATATGGAACGAACGCCACATATATCATAGCACAAATGATCTGGTTTAGGGTTACCAAATGGTCACTATTTGGGGACGAATTTTCTAACGTTTTGAGGGAAAGACTTTGTTAAGACGGTTGATGAATGGTTAGAAAATGGTTTGTGAGGGTTTTGGGCGGATTATTGACGGCGGGGTGGGCTATGGATGAGGGGTGGGGGTGATTATAATGGCGGGGATTGGTTGGAATAGGAGGATGTGATGGGCGAACAAGGTGTTTGGACTGAGGCGAATTCGAAAACTTACCGGCAGTTGGCAGCGATTGCAGTGCCGGCGCGGGCGGAACAGATTGCGACACTGCTGACGCTGATCCCGTTCGGGCGGGATGAGGCGTTCCGGGTGGTGGAGCTGGCGTCGGGCGAAGGGATTCTGGCTGAGGCGGTGCTGGAGGCGTTCCCACAGGCGACGGTGCTGGCGCTGGACGGCGAAGAAACAATGCGGCAGACGACGGCGGCACGACTGAGCCGGTTTGAGGGACGCGGGCGCATCGGAGCGTTCGATATGCGGGCGGGCGACTGGTATCCGCAGTTGGACGGGGCGGATTGTGTGCTGTCGTCACTGTGCGTGCATCATCTGGACGGGGCGGAAAAGCAGGTGTTGTATCTGGCGGCGGCGAACCGGCTGGCGGAACGAGGGGCGCTGTTGATCGCTGATCTGGTGGAGGGGGCGCGGCGAGAGGCGCGCGATTTGTTCGCGGACACGTATGATGCGACGGCGAAGGCACAGTCGGCGGCGCTGACGGGTTCGACGGCGCTGTTTGAGCAGCTTGTGGCGACCGAGTGGAATTATTACCGCTACCCTGATCCGGTGGATAAGCCGTCCACGCTGTTCGAGCAGTTGACATGGCTGAAGGAAGCGGGGTTCGCGGTGGTGGACTGCTTCTGGATGCAGGCGGGACACACGATTTACGGCGGGTATCGATCTGAAGAGGCCAGCGGCGCAGGCGAACGGCTGCATTATGAGGCGGCGTTGGAGATCGCCCGACGCGCGCTGGCCGAAACGGCGGGTTAACGCTCGAAACTGACGCTGACGATGTTGGCGATGGGGGTGCAGCGTTCACGTGTGCCGGTGTTCCACGGTTCGCTGAAGCAGATGAAGTCGTCGCCGATGATGGAGATGGTGCGCTTTTTGGCGGCGTCGGGGATTGTCCAGACGCGTTCGGCGGCGACAACCGGCACGGCAAATTCGATGATGACGGGTTCACCGGCGGCGGTCATGCGGCGGATGAGGCCGCTGAGACGGACTTCGGCAGCGTCCTGCGCGCTGACGGGGCGGGTGATGACGACGGCCAAGGACGCACTGAGCAGCAGGAAGGCCAGCAGCGCGACCAGTATCCATTTCCCTCTCAAGGCCATGATGAATCCCATCCTTCTGTGGTGATGTGACCGAATGATGGGTGTATTTTATCACGCACGGACGATGCGTTCGTAGCGGAGGGTTGTGACGCCCAAGGCGCGGAGGGCTTGTTCGACGCGGGCGACATCGGCGAGATCATCGGCGTCGTAGGTGCGGACGACGATGAGGCGGGCGTTGGAAGCGGGCTGGTCGTGCGTGGGCGCGGTGGAGACTTTGGATTTGTAGCCCAAGTGACCGGCTTCGGTGGCGGTTTTGATGTCATGCCAGAGGGAATCGACGGCGTCCACGGTAGTGGGGATGATCCACTCTCCGGCGCGGCTGGTGGGCGGAGGCGTGGGGGTGAGCGGTTTGGATTCGACCCAGTAGTTACCGCTGATGTGCGAGGGGACGACGTCGCGGTCGTGGGTCATGCGCCCCTGCTGCACCATGCGAATGAGGTCGAGGTTGGGACGATCCGATTTGGGGTCTGTCATGATTCACAATCCTCCTGCGGTTGGTTTCATCCGCGTCTGCTGTCAACGGTTGAGGAAGGCGAGGGTGCGCTCCCACGCGAGGTTGGCGGCCTGCGGGTTGTAGGCATCGAGGCGATCCGGCTCGAAGAACCAGTGACCGGTGCCGGGATACTGGTAGAGGGTGAGGGAGCGACCGGCATCTTTGAGGGCGGCGGTGACGAAATCGATGTTGGATTGGGGTTCGTAGGGGTCGTTTTCGGCATAGTGGGCGAGATAGTCGGCGCGGGCGGCGGTGAAGTCGGGGTCGCCTGAGCCGTAGAAGATGACGACGCTGCGGATGTTTTGGGGGTCAACGGTGGAGAGGTGGAGGGCGTAATAAGCACCGAGGGAAAAGCCGATCACGGCGAGGCTGTCGCCGGTTCGTCCGGGCTGCTGGTTGAGGAAGGCGACGGCAGCGGCGATTTCGGCTTTGGCTTGCAGATGGTTGGCGTCCAAGGCGGTGACAAGGGCTTCGGCGGCGGGGATGGTGTCGGCGACTTTGCCGTGATAGAGGTCGGGGGCGAAGGCGATGAAACCGGCTTCGGCCAAGCGGTCACAGACAGCGCGGATGGTGCTGTTCAGCCCCCACCACGCGTGGAGTACGAGGACGCCGCTGCCCTGCCCTGCGGCAGGCACAGCGAGATAACCGGCGGGTTGTGCTTGTGACATGTGAGTGCCTCCTGTGACGGTAGCAAAATATGGGTTTAGGGGGTGATGGTCATGAAGTACAATCACGGATTATAGCACATTCGTTCACATTTTCAATCACCGAGGATTTGCAGGTTGGCAAAGCTGGCGGCAAGTTTTTTGATTCCGGCGGCTTTGAAGCTGACGGTGACTTCTTCGTCGCTGCCCATGCGCTGGCTGCTGATGACGATGCCATCGCCGAACTTGACGTGGCGCACCTTTTGGCCGGTGCGGTACTTGAGGTTTTCTTTGGGGGGCGCGGGCGGCGTCTTGGCGTTGAAGGGCGTGATTTGCATGCGCGGGGCGCGAGGGGGTGCGGCGGGACGATCCCATGTGGTGTCTTCGAGATAGAGGCGAACATCGCGGTCTTTGAGGAGCTTGGGCGACATGCCTTCGGTGAGGGCAGCGGGAATATCGGCTAAGAAACGCGAGGGTACACCGGGGCTGCTTTCGCCAAAGATCATGCGGCGGAAGGCGTAGGTGAGGTAAACGCGCTGCATGGCGCGGGTGATGCCGACGTACATGAGGCGGCGTTCTTCCTCCAAGCCATCGGGTTCATCGAAGGAGCGCATGTGGGGGAGGATGCCTTCTTCGAGGCCGGTGAGAAAGACGACGGGGTATTCCAAGCCTTTGGCGGAATGGAGGGTGAGGAGGGTGACGGCGTTGGTTTCATTTTCGAGCGAATCGACATCAGCGACGAGGGCGATGTCTTCTAGGAATTCGTTGAGGGGAAGGCCGCGCTTGTCGTTGAGGAGGCCGCGCAATTCGCGCACGTTTTCGTCACGATCCAGAAATTCCTCTTCGGTGTCGCTGGATTCGCGGAGGTAGAGGGTGAAGCCAATGCGGGCGATGATTTCATCAAGGAGCGCGCCGAGGTCGTTGGCCTGCGCGATTTGCTGCCACTCTTGAAGGAGTTTGTAGAACTCGATGAACTTTTTAGCGGCGCTGGCGGCAAGAGATGAGGCTTCGCCATCGGCGAGGGCTTCGAGGGCCTGCGCGGTGGTGAGGCGCTGGCGGGCGGCCCATGATTGGAAGTCTTCGACGGATTTCTTGCCGATGCCGCGCCTAGGCACGTTGATGACGCGGGTGAAGCTGACGGAGTCGTCGGGATTATTGACGAGGCGGAGGTAGGCGAGGAGGTCGCGGATTTCGCGGCGTTTGTAGAAGCCGACACCGCCAACGAGTTTATAGGGCA
>JAFLCH010000290.1 GCA_017303775.1 Anaerolineae bacterium
GTGGCCGTCGTTCCCGCCTCTTCTGCCTTCGTCGCCAGCGGTGAACGATCCAGCGGTACCACGAACTCCACCGTCAGTTGGTTGTCGTAGCCTGCCGCCTTCAACGTGCTGATGGTCTTCGCCCAATCCAGATTGCCGCTGCCGGGTGGGAAGCGGTTGTTGTCCGCCACATGGAAGTCCACCAGCCAGCCGCCCTTGCCCGCTGTCGTGATCGCCGCATACGGGTCAGCTTCTTCAATGTTGATATGGAACGCGTCGAGGCAAATCCCCACGTTCCCGCCCACATCCTGCGCCAGCCGGATCGCCTGATCATGCCGGTTCAGGAAGTTCGTCTCGAAGCGGTTCAGCGGTTCCAGCCCGATGCGGATGCCCAGCTTATCCGCGTGTTCCGCCACCTTCTTCACACCTTCCACCGCCCACTTCCACTCGGTTTCCGGGTCGGACATCGCCACGATCTTGCCCACTTCGCTCGGCACCAGCGTGAAGATCGTCCCGCCCAGCGCGTGTACCATGTCGAGGCATTCCTTCAAATACGCCACCGTCATCTCGCGGTAGTACGGGTCAGCGTGAATCAGGTCGCGCCCCTTCACCATGATGCTCACCGAGCCGAAGCATTGCAGGTGGTTCTTGTCCAGCAGCCCGCGTACATGCTTCCAGTCGTACTTGCGCGGTTCGCCCATGATCTGAATGCCGTCGTACCCCAACCGCTTCATGCGGTCGATGGTGTTCTCAATCGGCTCCGGTCGCATCCAGTTATGCATACAAACTTTCATTTTCTGCTCCTCTATAACTTTTTTGGATATATTGGTCTCGTGAGCAGCAGCCAAAAACTCCTGTCCACGCGCTTAAATAAGTTCATAAAACCTCCGGCAGCCACCGCCCAAATAAAAGCTGCCGGAGGCGGTAATTTACTGTCCGTAAGTCAGCTTGTTGAACATGCTCTCCCGCAGCCGCGCGATATGCTCGCGCATCGCCTCCTCCGCCGCCTTCGGGTTGCGCTCTGCAATCGCGTCCGCCACCTCACGGTGCTCCACCGTACAAGCCGCCAGTCGCGCCGGGTTATGCTTCGAGTCCGTGTTCGCCAGATGGTGTACCCGGTTGCGCAGCAGCACCACCGTCTCACCCAGCAGTGGGTTAGGGCAGGCCGCGCCGATCACATCATGAAACACCTTGTCGGATTTCGACCATGTCTCATAGTCATCGTGCGGCAGCGAATCTTCCATCCGGCTGATCGCCCCCAGCAGTTGTTCAATTTGTGCGTCGTTGATATTTTCCGCCGCCAGCCGTACCAGCTCCGGCTCCAACAGGGATCGCATGTGAATCACATCCATCACATCCTTCACCGACCGCGAAGCCACCGTCACCGCTCGTCCGGGGATCACCTGTAGCATCCCCTCTTGCGCCAGTTGTTGCAGCGCTTCCCGCACCGGCGTCCGGCTGATCCCCAGCATTTTGGAAAGTTGAGGTTCAGAAAGAGGCTCTCCCGGCTCCAGTCCCGCGTGCTCTAGCGCATCCTTGATTCGCTCGTAAGCCACCTCGCGCCGCAGCCGTTCGTCCTGTCCGCGTCCCTCTTTCTGATGTTTGAGGTAATGTTCCAGTTTGCCCATTGGTGCATTGTTAGCCATATTGCTTTGCATCCTGCCTCTACCTGTATACATGCTGTATACAGGATGTACGGAAATTCTACTCGTTGCTTATCGTCCTGTCAAACCGCCCATTCATCCTCCCGTCACATCTGCCTCATACGGCCTAAATTCGCCAGTAGCACCACACTAAACGGTGGCTAGGGGCGAAAAGTGCCCCAAATTGTGTTAACCCCCTTCGCCCTGAGGGAGAAGGGCTGGGGATGAGGGTAAAAACCCTCGCTCACCAGTCCTAACAGTTTTGCCCCTTCACCTTTAATTTCCGGCAAAAGTGCGCGACTCATTACGCCAGTTCCAGCCCCTTAAACGCCCGTATCTGCGCCGTGATCGCCCGTTCAATCGGCAGCCGTTCCGCGCTCGATGCCCCGTAAAATCCCGCGATTCCCGGCATCTGCTTCAACGCCTTCCCCACGTTCTCCGGTTCATCGAACGGCCCGCCATGACAGATCACCAGCGCCTCTTTCCGGATCGCCCAGATCGCCTCCGCCATCGCCATCACCCGCTGCACCGCCTCGTCCAGCGATGGCGCAACCCCCGCCCCAATCGTTCCCGCCGTCGTCAGCCCCAGATGGCACACCAGCAGATCGGCTCCCGCCTCGGTCATCGCCCGCGCCTCGTCCGGGTTGAACACATACGGTGACGTGAACAAGTCCATCTCGTGCGCCGTTTGGATCATCGCCACCTCTTTGTCATATCCCATTCCGGTGGCCTCCAGATTCTGCCGCATAATCCCGTCGAATAACCCCACTGTCGGGAAGTTCTGCACGCCCGAAAATCCGATCTCTTTCACCTGCTTCAGGAAGTAGGGCATCAGCCGGAACGGATCAGTCCCGTTCACGCCCGCCAGCACCGGCGTATCCTTCACCACCGGCAGCACCTCGCCCGCCATCTCCATCACAATCGCGTTCGCGTCCCCGTAAGCCATCAACCCCGCCAGCGAACCCCGCCCCGCCATCCGGTAGCGTCCGGAGTTGTAAATGATGATCAGGTCAGTCCCGCCCGCTTCCTCGAACTTGGCCGAAATTCCCGTTCCCGCCCCCGTCCCGATGATCGGTTTTCCCGCCGCCCGTTGCGCTTCCAACCGCCGCAGGATTTCCTGTCTCGCAATCGCCATGATGAGCCTTTCTTTCCGTCGCATCGGTTAGTATTTTCTAACCACCAGCACTTGACTTGATTGAACTTTTGTTCTAAAATGAAAGGTGCAGTTGAAACAACTCACACGGAGTTTTCAGCACCTCATGTCTCTCATCCATTCCACTCACACCACCAACCCGAACGCCCAAACACATCCCCATCCCCATCGCCATCCTTTGCGCCAGTGTCGCTCGTTCCCGCCGTGTTTTGATGTCACCGCCGCCGCCGCCAACCCCGTCTGCCCGCCGGACTTTGCCGGGTTCACCCTGCCAGTCTACCCCTCGCGCCAGCCATTGTCGGGCCTGTCTGCGCCAGTCTCGCCTGTTCCCGCCGCCTGCTTTGTCGGCGACGACGACGACGACGACGACAAACGCACCCCCTCGGCGAAAATGCACTTCATTCCCGCCGTTTTTGACCACCACGCCGCTGTCGCTGCTGCTGCAAAACCCCTCCAGCAAGGGTCTGACCTTCACCTCGTTAGGCCTCCCCCTCTTATAACTTGTAACTTGCTACTTGTAACTTTTCCCTCTTCTTGGCACTTGAGTGCCAATGTCAATGCCGCCACTTCTGCCATTTCAGAATCACGGCTGCTCAACCCGTAACATACCGTAATATTGTCGTCACCTCAATCGTTCCAGCAGTGCCTTCACCGTCGCCTCTGCGAATGCCGGATCGTTAATATCCACGTCCATCTCCACCACATCGATCCCCTCGCGCAGCGTCTCCTTCAGCGCCTTCACGAACGCGGGTAGCGCCGCCGCGTCGTAGAACGGCTTTCCCTCCACATCCAGCTCCGAAACCCCCTTCATCGGCACATAAACCACCACCGGCGCGCTCGCTTTGTTCAGCTTCTCCCCGAAGATTTCCCCCAGCCGCGCGTTCTCCGCTGCGGTCGTCCGCATCAGCGTAATATTCGGGTTCCACGCGTACAGGTTGCGCCCCTTGTACCGCTCCGGAACAGTCTCCATCGCCCAGAAGTTGCACATATCAATGCACCCCGGCACCACCACCTGCGGTATCCCGCTCACCGCAGCCGCTTCCAACCGCTCCGCTCCCGCGCTCAATACCCCGCCCAGCAGTTCGTCCGCCCACTCCGTGGTGGTCATATCCAGCACCCCCCGGATCAACCCGTCGCGGATCAGTGCCTCCATCGTTCGCCCACCGCTTCCCGTCGCGTGGAACACCAGCACCTCGTAACCCGCCGCTTCCAGCAGCCCGCGCGCCCGGTCAACCGCCCGCGTCGTGTTCCCGAACATCGTCACCGCGATGATCGGCTTATCATCCCCCGCGCTCCGTTCCCCGCTCACCATCCCGCAAATCGCGCCCGCCGCGTTCGTATAAATCATCCGGCTGATCCGGTTGATTCCGGCCACGTCCACCACCGAGTACATCATCGTGATGTCGCTCGTCCCCACAAACCCGCTCGTATCGCCGGAGGCCACCGTCGAAACCATCAACTTCGGGAATCCCACCGGCAGCGCTCGCATCGCAGCCGTCCCAATCGACGAACCGCCCCCGCCGCCCATCGAAATAATCCCGTCGATTCGCCCCTCGCGGTGCAGCCTTTGGGCGATCTCTGCCGCCCCCCGCTGCATCACCGCCATCGCTTCGCCCCGGTCTTGCCGGTTCACCAGCGCGTCCAGCTCCACGCCGCCCGCCTGCGCCACCGCTTCCCTGCTCACGTCCGGCTCGAAGCCCGCCGCCCCCAGCACCCCCGTATCCACCACCAGCGTCCCGCATCCCCGCTTCTCAATCTCCGCCTTCAGGAATGCGAATTCCACGCCCTTAGTATCCAGCGCCCCGAAAATAGCAATTGTTTTGGTCATAAAAAAGACTCTATATAAAATAAATCGGCCTGCATCTCATACAAAATAGGGGAACGCCAGTCCCCCTATTTTCTCGTTCATATTCCTTGGCTTCGACCGGCTCCGAATCAGTACTTCACATCGACGGTGCGCTTGCTCTGTGAGGATTTCACAATCGCGTCACAGATCACCGCGTTCTTGTACCCGTCCACGAAGTCTGCCCCCCACGGCGCGACCGGCTTGTTGTTCACAATCGCGTCGAAGAAGTGATGGAACTCGTGTACAAACGTGTGTTCCCAACCGATCTGATGCCCCTGCGGCCACCAATTTTCCCAGTACGGGTGGTAGGACTCGCTGATGTTCACGTTATGGAAGCCGCGTGTTTCCTTCGGTTCTTCGTTCGCCCAGAACACGTTGAGTTCGTTCATCCGCTCCAGATTGAACGTGATCGACCCGTTCTCACCGTTGATCTC
>JAFLCH010000291.1 GCA_017303775.1 Anaerolineae bacterium
CCTACAACGGTCAGGGCGGCCAGATCAGAGGCCAGATGTATGTGACCGTCAAGGATGACATCCCGTATGTGCTGCTGTTCGAAGCGCCTACCGAAGCGTATGCGGAAAACTTCCGCCAGTTCTTCACGATCATGCTCGACGGCTTCAAGATCGACGACGCCGAGTAAGAATAGTCGTCTGCGTAAGTGGTAGATGAACAGGGGCGGACGGAGCAATCCGTTCGCCCCGTTTGTTTTAGAACGAAGATTGGAAAGTGGTTGAATATGGCTTCTCAAGCGGGTTCACGGGTGGCGCTGGTGACCGGCGCGAGTCGGCGCATCGGGATCGGCGCGGCGATTTGTCGGGCGCTGGCGGCTGATGGAATTTCGGTGGCGTTCACTTATTGGCAGCCTTATGACCGGCAGATGACATGGGGCGCGGACGCGGACGCACCCGCGCTGCTGAAGGCGGAACTGGCGGCGATGGGGGTGCGCAGTCTGGCGCTGGAGGCGGATCTCGGCCAACCGGATACGCCGGAACGGGTGCTGGAGCAGGTTGAGCAGGAACTGGGCGCGCCGTCGATTCTGGTGAATAACGCCACCTATTCGGTGAATGGGGATTATGAGCAGCTTGATGCGGCCAGTTTGGACGCGCATTACGCGGTGAATATGCGCGGGACGTTTTTGTTGAGCGCGCTGTTTGCCCGCCGCTTCAAAGGTGAGGCTGGACGGATCATCAACCTCACGTCCGGTCAGGCGCTGGGGCCGATGTCGGATGAGCTGGCGTATGCGGCGACCAAAGGCGCGGTTGAGGCCTTCACGCTGTCGCTGGCGGGCGGTGTGGCGAAGCTGGGAATCACCGTGAACGCGGTTGACCCCGGCCCGACGGATACGGGTTGGATGTCGCCCGAACTCAAGCAGGTGCTGGCTCCCCGCTTCCCCACAGGGCGCATCGGCCAGCCACAGGATGCGGCGCGGTTGATCGCGTTTTTGGCCAGCGAAGAAGCGGGATGGGTGACGGGGCAGATCATCCATTCCAACGGCGGGTTTGGTTGGGCATAACGAAAGGTAACCCTAGATGATGCACATCATTGAAACGGCGCGTATGTATCTGCGCCCCTTCATACCGGCTGACCTTGATGATTACTACGGGCAGGTTTACAGCGACCCGGATGTGATGGTGTACCTACCGGGGGGCGTGCCACGCACGCGCGAAAAGACCAACGAGGTGTTGGAGTTTTCGATGCAGCATGGTCAGGAGCACGGGTTCACGCTGTGGGCGGCCATTGATAAGGTCAGCGGGCAGTTCATGGGGCACTGCGGGTTGGTGTACCTCAAAGGGACGCCGGATGTCGAGGTGGCTTATGCCTTCGGGAAAGCCTTTTGGGGGCTGGGCATCGCGACTGAAGCGGCTGGCGCTGCGCTGCGCTATGGCTTTGAAGTGGCCGGTTTAGACTACATTGTGGCGTTGGCCGAACCCGGCAACCTCGCGTCACAGCGGGTGATGCAGAAGATCGGCATGTTCCATCAGGGCATGACCAACCAGTACTATCATACGCCGCTCGTGTTGTACCGCCTCGAACGCAGCCAATGGCAGCCGGATGCGGCGTTGTTTGTGGTGCGCGAGGCCGGTTAGAAGCCGGGGATGGCCTGCAATAATTGGCGGAAGGCGGTGTGTTTTTGGCGCGAGTCGGGGTTGCCGCGCGTCAGATAATACACCGCGCCGGGGCCGACCCGCAGCAGCGCGTTGAGCATGAGGATGGTCTTAAAGATGAAGCTCGACACCCAGCCATAATGCTTGCGGAAGAACTGTGTGCGCGCCCGATACAGCCGGATGAGCGTTTCGACCTTGACGGCCTTGCTGCTGCCGCCCCACAGGTGGACGGTTTCCACATCCGGGCAGAAGTAAATCTTCCAGCCTGCTTTCTGGAAGCGGTAGCACCAGTCGACTTCTTCGGAGTACATGAAGAACGCTTCGTCCAGCATGCCGATCTTGGGAATCGCGTCCCCGCGAACCAGCATGAACGCCCCCATGATAACATCCACGGTGCGCGTGTCGCTGTAGTCCCAGTTGGTCATTTGATACTGGCCGAACACTTGGCTCTGCGGGAAGAGCTTATCCAGCCCCAGCGCGATGACGGTTTCGGTGAGCAGCGTGGGGTAGGTGGCGCAGGAAGGTTGCAGCCGCCCATCTTCGTACAGCAGTTTGCAGCCCGACATGCCGGCATCAGGGTGCCCGTCCATGAATTCGACCATATAGTCCAGCGTGTTTTCTTTGACGAAGGCGTCGCTGTTGAGCAGCAGCACATAACGCCCCTGCGCTTCACGGATGGCTTGATTGTTGGCGCGGGCAAAGCCGACGTTCTCGGTGTTGGCGATCAGCTTGACGTGCGGGAAGTCGCGTCGCACCATGTCCGGGCTGCCATCTGTCGAGTGGTTATCCACCACGAAGGTTTCGTAACGGATCTTTTTGACGGTGTCATCCACGCAGCGCAGGCATTTCGCCAGCAGCTCGCGGGTGTTCCAGTTGACGATGATGATTGAAAGATCCAGCATGGGTGAATTGCTCCGGGAAATGGACGGGATACTGCCTGTCATCTTGCGGGTTGTGCCTTGCTTTGACCTTACGGAACACAGTCCGTTTTTGATACAATCGTGCGTCTGCGGACATCCCGTCGGATGTTCAATTTAATTTTACCATAGGGGATGATGTCGCATGGCGGCAAATAGATTAATCGTGCACGGTGGTGCGGGCGACTGGGACGGCTTCGATGAAGCGGAAGTCCTCAAAGGAGTGCGGGCAGCGGCCGAAGCGGGTTGGTCGGTGCTGCGTGCCGGCGGCACGGCGCTGGACGCGGTTGAGAAGGCCACCAACGTGCTGGAAGATGATCCGCTGTTCGACGCAGGCTTCGGCAGCTTCGTCAACGAAGTGGGCGAAGTCGAAATGGACGCCCTCATGACCGACGGCGCGACCATCAAGTTCGGGGCGGTAGCAGCCGTGCGCCGTGTGCGCTACCCGATCTCGCTGGCACGTCTGGTGATGACGCGCACCCAGAACTGCTTCTTTGTCGCGGACGGTGCCGATCAGTTGGCCGCCGAACTGGGGATGCCCTTGGTCGCGAACATCACCATGGTGACGCCGAAAGAAATCGATCAGTTCCGGCAGCGGCAGGCGCTGCATGCCACGCGCAACGAAAAAGGCACTGGCACGGTGGGGGCGGTGGCGCTGGATGGCAGCGGCAATCTGGCGAGCGCTACTTCCACCGGCGGCATTCCCGATAAGCGCAAAGGGCGTGTGGGCGACAGTCCTATTTTCGGCGCGGGCGGGTATGCCGATAATCAGTTTGGGGCGGCCAGCGCCACCGGACAGGGCGAGAACATCATGCGCTTCTTCCTGTGCCAGCGGGTGGTCGAAGCGATCACAGCAGGGGTTGACGCCACCGCCGCCGCGAAATCCGGTTTGGATTATCTCGCCGCGCGCATCCCCGACCCCGAAGCGGGGATCATCGTCATCGGCGCGGATGGCAGCATCGGGGCTGCCCACACCACCAAGGCCATGCCGGTGGCGTGGGTGACAGCAGACGGGGATATTCAGGTCGCAATGCGGCCAGCACGCTGACGAAAGAAATTGACCTACCGACTGATCCGGGTTGTAGGTTGTTGAATGAGCAGGGAGTGATTTATGGTCGTTGAATCAGAACGCGATATGACCGGGTTGGTACGAGTGGGGAAGGTTGTCGGCCTCGCGCTCCAGCATATGAGAGCCTCCCTCCGCCCCGGCGTCACCACCGGCGAGCTGGACGCTATCGGCGCGGAGTTTTTGCGCAAGGAAGGCGCGCGCTCGGCTCCCATTGTGACCTATAAATTCCCCGGCACCACCTGCATCAGCATCAATGATGAAGCGGCGCACGGCATCCCCGGCAGTCGGGTGGTCGAAGTCGGCGATCTGGTGAATATTGATGTTTCCGCCGAGCTTGATGGCTACTATGCTGATACCGGCGCGTCCTTTCCCATGCTGCCCGTGACCAACGTCAAGCAAAAACTGCTCGATGTGGCGCAGCAGGCGCTCGAAAAAGGGATCGGCGCGGCTCGCGCAGGCCGCCCTGTGAATGAAATCGGGCGGGCAATGGAAGGCGTGGTGCGCGGCGCCGGCTTCCGCATCATCCGCGATCTGCCGGGGCACGGCGTCGGACGCAAGCTGCATGAACCGCCGAGCGTCCCCGGTTTCTATAACCCGCGCCTGAAAGATGTGCTCAAAGAGGGTATGGTGCTCACCATCGAGCCGTTTGTTTCCACCCGCGCCAGCCGCATCGTCACCGAACGCGATGGCTGGACGCTGAAGACGCCGGATGGCAGCCCTGCGGCGCAGTTCGAGCACACCGTCATCATCACCAAAGGCGCGCCCATCCTCATCACCAAGGTTTGAGGTAAACGGTTAATCCGTCACCAGCGCTTCGGCTTCAATCTCAACCAGCATTTCGGGGGCGATCAACCGGCGCACTTCCACCATGGTCGCCACCGGTCGGATGTCCCCGAAGAATTCGCCGTGTGCCTTGCCGATTTGTTCCCAATCGTCGATATTCACCACGTACATACGGGTGCGCACCACATGACGCAGCCCGCTGCCCGCCCGCGTCAGCACGGCTTCGATGTTGCGGATGATCTGCACCGTCTGAGCATAGGCATCGCCGATCCCGACGATCTTTCCCTCCGCATCCGTGGCCGTCGTGCCTGCCACATAAATATGCTCGCCGATGCGGATGGCGCGCGAGTATCCGACGATAGGTTCCCACGGTGAACCGCTGCTGAACTGCTCCCGTTTCATGATTATCTTCCTCCGTCTGAAGCTGCAAGCAATAAAAGAGGAGGGCTAACCCTCCTCTTGCCGAAGCCTGATTGATTGTGTTTACCGCAGCGTGTTGAGCAGCACCACCGCGCCCTCAAACGCTTGTCCGGCGGAGGTCGTCAGTTGCAGCCCCAGCGCAGCCGAGTCGGCGACCGTGTTCGTGCCGCAAGCTGTGTTGAACGTATCGCGGCTCTGGCGGATGGCCTTCAGTCCGGTATTGATCAGGT
>JAFLCH010000292.1 GCA_017303775.1 Anaerolineae bacterium
GCAGCGAGGGATGATGGGAGCGCATTTCTTCCAGCACTTCGGTGATATATTCCCCCTGTTCAACGGCATTTTGCATATAGCCGGATTCGATGAGTTCGAGGGTGGCGAGGGCGGCGGCGCACGAAATGGGGTTGCCACCGAAGGTACTGCCATGCGCGCCGGGGGGCCAACTCATGATATGTTCGCGGGCGATGACGGCACCGAGGGGCATGCCGCTGGCGAGGCCTTTGGCAGAGCAGACGATGTCGGGCTGGACGCCGAAGTGTTCGATGGCCCACCATTTGCCGGTGCGTCCGATGCCGCTCTGGACTTCGTCGGCGATGAGCATGATGCCGTGACGGGTGCAGATGTCGCGCAACTGCTGGACAAAGCGGGCGTCGGGAACGACGTAACCGCCCTCCCCTTGAATGGGTTCGAGGATGATGGCGGCGACGCTATCGGGCGGGACTGTGCGCTTGAAGAGGACATCGGTGATGAAGTCGGCGCAGGTACAGCGATCACGGCAGGCGGTTTCTTCGCGGCCATGCAAGCAGCGATAGGGGTTGTTGTAGGGGACGTGATGGACGCCGGGGACGAGGGGGAGGAAGCCATCGCGCTGGGGGATTTTGCTGGAGGTGAGGGAGAGCGCGCCCATGGTGCGACCATGAAACGCGCCGTAGAAGGCGATGACTTGATGACGACGGGTGTACCAGCGGGCGAGTTTGAGCGCGCCTTCTACGGCTTCGGTGCCGGAGTTGGTGAGGAAGACGCGGGCGGGTTCATCAAAGGGGGCGATTTCGGCGAGTTTTTCGGCGATTTTGACCTGCACATCGTAGTAATAATCGGTACCGGCGATGTGGATGAACTTTTTGGACTGCTCGATGATGGCTTCGACGACTTTGGGGTGGGAGTGACCGGTGGAGGTGACGGCGATGCCAGCGGCGAAATCAATATATTCCTGCCCGTCCACATCCCAGACACGCGCTCCTTCGCCCCGTTCGATGACGAAGGGGTAACGAGGTGTAAGCGCACCCGTCATGATGACAGAGTCGCGGTCGATGATGGCCTGCGACTTGGGGCCGGGACGGGTGGTGTTCAGAACCATAATATTTCTCCAGAGGGTACTTTATGCAATCAGCGTTGTTAGAAACGCACAAACGTATTTGCTCAGTATATCAATGGCAAAGAGGGCGACGCAAGATAGGCTGCGATCCATGCGGGGGTGTTGGAGGGGATGGAAGGGCGACTTGATTGGCGGCGGCGGCGGCGGCGGCGTGGCGGTGAAATGCGGCACCCCCTCCCACGCTCGTTAGGTCACTCGCAGACTTCGTTCACGCGCCCGGCAGCCGCACAAGGCGCTGCACGCCAAAGCGTTAGGGGAGGCAAAATGCGGGCTGCGCGGCTGGGTGATGGTTTCTGCCCATCGGTGAGGGGGAGATGGCCGGGTTGGCGGCAGTGGCGGCAGTGGCATTGGCAGCGGAGTGCCAATTTGGAGTTATCAGTGGGAGACATCCACTAAGACGACGGCCAGACCCTTGCCGGAGGTTTTGCAGCAGCAGCGGCAGCGGCGTGGAAGAACCTCACCCCTACGCTCGCTTGGTCGCTCGCAGCCTCTCCCAAAGAGGGACAAAGGCAGGTGTGCATGATGAGGGGGTGTTTGTCGTCGTCGTCGGCGTCGTCGCCGACAAAGAAACACGGCGGGAATGGGCGGGCGACGCGCCGTTTTTTGTCGGCGAGGCGGGAATGAGGGAGATTGGCGCAGACAACGATTTTCCCGATTGGCAGGTATGCGGTTGTTAAGCTGCGCAGGGGAAAGAACCCCCTCCCTGTTCGCTTACGCTCACAGGCCTCCCCCGTAAACGAGGGAGGTTTAGTACGAATCTTCTGACTCAAGCACCATCATAGCACAAATGATCGAGTTTAGGGTTACCAAATGGTCACTATTTGGGGACGAATTTTCTAACCATTTGAGGGAAGCGGATTGTTAAGACGGTTGATGAATGGTTAGAAAATGGTTTGTGGGCAGATTCGGCAGGATTGGGAGCGGGGTTAGACGTCGAACCAGATGGGGTTCGACCACGCCTTGCGGTGGGACTCATCACGGACGAGGACGCGCACATAGGGGCTGCGCCAATCCTTGAGGCTGAATTCGGCTTCGGTGATGCAGTCTTGATTGACGCTCATGAACTCGATGGGGCGGCCTAAAGCGTAGATGTGATGGGCGGGGGAGCAGCGGACATAGAGGGTGTGACCGGGGACAACCTCGATGTTCAGGATTTCCGGCCCGGTGCTGGCGTAGAAGTCGCCGCGCTTGAGGGATTCCAGAATGGCGCGAGGGGACAGCTCCTCACTTTTGACCATCACCCACCCCATCAAGCGATCACGGGCGTTGGGGTTGAAGTGGGCGTCATCGGTGGCGCAGGCGAAGATGCGCTTGCCACGGGCGAGCATGAGATCGAGCATGTAGGTACTTTCGGCGGTATCGGTATCGTGACCGACACCGGCGTTGAAGACTTCGACGGCGTGAATGTCGCCGAGAGAGAGAAAATCGGCTTCGGTCATGGCGTACCACTGGGGGTGGGCGGCGATGACAAAAGCACCGGCCTTGAGCGCGCGCTGTGCCAGTTCAAAGCCGGTTTCGCCGGTTTGAGTGGGGGCAAAATCGAAGGGGAGGCCGAGGGCGACGAGATGCCAACCGTTGTTGAATTCCATGCCGTCGGTGTGGAGTTCCGCGCCGATGAGGGTGGTGAAGTGGGGGGTACGGAAGGCGGTGGTATCGGTTATGGGCCAGTTGTATTGGGGCTTAAAGTGGTCGGTGATGGCCATGAAGTCGTAGCCGGCAGCCTGATACATGTCATAGACAGCCTGCGGCGACCACTTGCCATCGGAATTGGTGGAATGGGCGTGGAGGTTGCCGCGCCAGAATTTACCGGGTTTGGAAAAGACAGTTTGCATGGCGGTTTTGGCTGTGCTGGATGGTCACAGTCTCCAAGATAATGCGCTTCGTTTATAGGCTCTTTAAGCCCTGATTAAGTGTTCACTGGTTTAGGGTTTCGATGGCGTTCAGAAAGACGGTGTCGCCGTCGAAGTGGTCGTAGAGCAGATCGCTGCGGCGCTGGCGATAGGCTGGCAGGTCGTTCAAGAAGTCGCGCAGGTTGGCTACGGTGAGATGGGAACTGGCAACGCCGAATTTTTCACGGGTGATGATGTGGGCGTTGACCTGCTGTTCGTAATGGTCGAAGGGCAGGAGAAACATGGGGAGATGGAGGTAGAGCGCTTCGGTGATGAGGTTGTGGCCGGCGGTGGTGATGACGGCGGCGGATTGACAGAGCGAGTCGAGGAAGCGGGCGCGGGAGGCAGGGCAAAGCGTGACATTGGGCGGCAGGTGGGCGGCACTTTCGTCGGTAAAGCAGAGAAAGGTGTAGTCCGGAAAGGCGGCGAAGACGGTCAGCAGTTCAGATAGGGACTGCTGGATGTGGCTGGCGGAGGAGAGGTAGACGGTGATCTGTCCGGGGATGGGGGTGTTGAGGCGACCTTTGACATCCTGCCCGATGATGGGCGGAATGATGGTGACGGGGTATTCGGGCAGCGGCGGGTCGGTGACTTTGAAGAAGGAGGTGGCAAAACGGGCGCGGGCTTTGGGGAAAAAGTAGCTGAGGCGCATGCGATGTTCGGCGGGGGTGAACGGGCCGATGTCAGGGATGGCATAACCGAGAAATTTGCTCTGCTGGTCGAGGGTGATGAGGGGGGCGTTGAAGAGGTAGGCCATCTGGGCGGATACCATGTCGTAGTCGGAGATGACGAGATCGGGACGGGTGAATTCACGCTCGATGAGGGCGCAGGCGTGCCAGAAGGCGGCGTTATTTTCGGGGAGGTTGTTGCGGGGGTCGCTGGCCGTGGCGAGGAAATCCAAGCCGTGGGGGGTGGTGTGCATGATGGGGACGTAGACGCGGGCTAACTGCACCTGCGGGTAGTGATGGGTGAAGAATTGATAACTCTGGTCGTTGGTGATAAGGATGACGTGATGCCCGCGCGCAAGCAGTCCTTCGAGGATCGGGCGCTGGCGAGTGCTGTGCCCGAAGCCGAAGCCACAGACACCGAGAACGATCTTCATGGGCTACCCTTTTCGTTGGCTGACGGTAATGCGCAGGCCGAGCAAGCGCAGTAATTTGCTGATGTTCTGGATGGGGACGAAGCAGTGTTCAAAGTACCAGTTCTGGGTGGTTTTGTAATGCCGGCGCTGGAGGAGGACACGAGGCACTTGCAGGAGGAGAGTCTTGAGGGTGGCGGCGATTGAGGCGAGGCGTCCGGCGAGGCCGGGGTTTTGAGTGAGGGTGTAGAGGGCTTCGAACTGCCCCAGCGCGGCGGCACGTTTGAGGATGTAGGCCATGGTCATTTTTTCGGGCGGGACCCAATGATAGACGCGCAAGTTGGGCGAGTAGAGGAAGACGGGGGATGCTTCGGCTTCCCACACACGGCGGAAAAGGGCGGTTTCTTCGCCCATGCCGAGCTGATTGCCTTTCATGCCGGCGCTGACTTCAAAGCCGTTGTAGGTGGCTAAGGTTTGCTTGAGCCAGATCATGTTGGAGCCGGAGAAGAACTCCCCTTTGCGCAAGTGGCGCTGGACATCACCGCGCGTGCGAATTTCGTATTTGTCGAGCCACCAATCGGGTTTGGGACTGGTGTAGAACGGCAGGATGGGGCCGCCGAGGCAGCGCAGGCCGGCGGGGTTATGGTCGATGAGGTCGCGGGCGGTGGCTAACCAGTTGGACTCGGCTTTGGCGTCGTCATCGAGAAAGGCGACATAGGTTCCGTGTGCGGACTGCCAGCCGGTGTTGCGGGCGATGGCTAGGCCGGAACGGTCTTCATAGATGTAGCGTAAGTTGGGATGGGCGGGCATGAGGCGCTGGACGGCCTGCGCAGTGCCATCGGTGGAGCGATTATCGACGACGATGACTTCGTAGGTGTCGGCGGGCAGGGTTTGATGGAGCGCGCTTTCCACCGAGGGCAAGAGATGATCGAGCCGGTTATAGGTGCAGATGACGACAGAAAATTGCATGTGGCGA
>JAFLCH010000293.1 GCA_017303775.1 Anaerolineae bacterium
GACTGACAGCGGCAGCGAAGCCGGTGGCAAACAATTCGGTATCGCCGCCTGAATCTTCACGACATCGCCTGTCTCCCAGCGCGGCGTGGGGTACAGGCCGCGCACCGGCATGAAACCACAGCGCTGCGACAGTCCTCCGCTGCTGTCCCGCACATCCACATCGACCATATAATTCGTCGAGAGCGGTTCCGCCGCCCGCGCGTACAGTGTCAGGCTGATGATGCCGTTCTCCGGCTGCGGCTCAAACGCATACCCCAGCAGTTCCGGTTCACCGGACGAGGAAGGCGGCGCGCTTTCCAACCCGACCACCGAAGCGAAGGCTTCCGCTGTCAGCACCGATTGCCCCCGCAGTTGGTTGGCGCTCATCGGGATGCTCAACACAGAAAGGCTCACCAGCAGCCACACCCCCGCCACCCCCGCCCCGATCGGGTTCAAGGCCGGTTGTAACTGGCGCGGCAGCAGCGCCATGAACCCCGCGCTGAACAACAGCGCCAGCGCCGGCAGCGCCGGCCCGTAATAGCGCACCGGGGCGAAGATCACCATCGTATTCACAAAATCCGGATTGCTGTTGGTGATGATGCTGCGGAAGATCACCAGCCCGAACACCAGCAGCCAGTACACCGCCAGCAGCACGAAACCGGGGATTTCCGCGCGGGGTCGGGCGCGCCATGCTCGGATGATGGCCCATCCCGCCGCCAGCAGTCCCGCCAGCAGGATGAAGCGGTACAGGCTCACGAATACGGCACGCGGGTTAAACTGGGCGAACGGCCCCTGATAATAATTTAGCGTGTCCTGCACCGTCGCCACCGTCATATCCACCGCGTTGCGCGGCGAAAGTGTGCTCAAGGTGCGGCTGATCGCGGTTTCCAACTGCCGGTACCGCCCGAAGACACTCCCATACTGGCTGTAGTTAAACAGCATCAGCCCCGCGATGACGACCAATACTAGCCCCATCCCGATCAAGGTCAGGCGGACCTGCCGGGGTGAAGAGACTCGCCGCAGAGTCCGCAGCACCAACCCCAGCAGAATGGCGATGCTGATCCCGAGCAGCAGCCAGCCTGTCAGCTTGGAAAGGACTGCCAGCACCCCTACCACAAACAGCAGCAGCACATTCACCGCGGGCGAACCACGCCCGCTGATGACGCGCGCGCACAACCACAAATGAATCGCCCCTAACATCAGGATCAGGTTGTCGTTGTTGATCTCGCTCGCCAGCGCCACCAGAGTCGGCTCGAAGGCCACCAGCGCCGTCGCGACCAAGGCCAGCGCCGGACGCTGTGGGAACAACAATCGTCCCGTCAAATAGGTGAAGACCATCGCCACCATCGCCATCATCAGGCTGAATGTGCGCATGGCATACCCCGTGAACACCACCCCGCGCAGCGGTTGGTTATCAGCCGTCGTCGTGACCAAATCAGTCAGGTTAGCGTTATAACCTTCACAGATCGCCACTGCATGCTGGCCGGGAGGCGCGGCTTGGTGATCATCCAACACCCGCACGAACGGGTACAGCAGCAGATAATAGAGGGGCGGTTGGCTGGTATTACTCGTATCCGGCTGTGCATCAGCCGCCAGCACCGGAAGCTGCCCTTCATCCCGCAAATAGCGCACCACCCGCAGGAAATCCGCCTCATGATACTGCCACAGAGGCTGTTGGGTGATGTACAGCATCCCCACCAATAACTTCACGAGCAGGATGACGAACAGTAAGCGGGTAGGGGTCAATCGGTTTATGAACGGCAAGTCACTCATCTTTTCCTGAGTCGTTCCCGTCGGGGGGAAATCAGCGGCGGAACAGACTGCGTACAAAGAACCATACATTAGCCGGACGCTCGGCTAAGCGGCGCATGAAATACGGGTACCACGCCGCGCCGAACGGCACATAGACCCGCACCGGATAACCGGCGGCGGCCAGCGCATCCTGTCGTGCCGGTCGCACCCCGTACAACATCTGAAATTCGCAGCGCTGCGCATTCAACTCGGCGATGGCCGCTTCACCCGCGCGGATCATATTCTCGTCGTGCGTGGCGATGCACAAATAACCACTGCTCTGCAAATAGGCGCGCATGATCTTAACGTAATTCGCGTCCACATCGGCTTTTTCCGGGAAGGCGTGTTCCGGCGATTCAAGGTACGCCCCTTTGCACAGCCGGATATGTGCGCCTTCCGCCCCCAAAGCTTGCATATCCGCCTCGCTCCGCCGCAGATAGGCCTGAATCACCGTGCCGACATTGTCATAACCATACTCGTCGCGCATGGTGCGGTAGATCTGGAGCGTGATGTCGGTATAAGGGGTGTTTTCCATATCAATCGTAACCGGGATACCATACTGCTTGGCATCCGTCAGGATATGGCGCAGATTGGTCTGACATAGTTCTTCGCTAATATCCAACCCCATATGAGTCAGCTTCAGCGACACACTGGCTCGCAGCGCTTCATGATGGATGCGCTGGAGCAGTTGGCGGTAGGTCTGCACCACCTCAGCCGTATCCTCCGCCCGCTTCACACTCTCGCCGAGGTAATCCAGCGAAACCAGCAGGTTACGGGCGTTCAAGCTGCGGGTAGCGGCCAGCGCCTCGTCCAGCGTCTCGCCCGCCACAAAGCGCAGCGCCACACGGCGTGCTGCCCCCCACTGGCTCATGATACTACGCGCCCAGCCCGCGCTTGATAAATACAACAATAGTCGTCTGAGCAGATTGTTCACCGCTGCACCATCCTGATGCGTTCCCTATTTTGTGGCGCATAGTATAACAGGAGTGCGCCCCGGCTGGATATGCCGCGCTGAGCCATCAAGGCGTGCTGACGTGAAGCTGGTAAGCGGTGGCTACGGTCGTCACCGGCGCGAATGGCGAGACGACCAGCACGACCTGCTTCACCGCCGGATCAAGCGGCAGCGTTTCGATCAACCGCTCACCCGCTTCCACCAGCCAGCGGTTGATCGTGACCGCCGCATCCGTATACTGCACCGCCTGTACCCATGTGCGTTGGGGCAGCCGGTTATCCGTTCGCACCCAACCTTCGGCTATCCACCCGTCATCCTCGTTCTCGAAGTCGGTGGCATAACCAATCTCAGGAATGCGCACATCATCCAGCGTCACGCCGGGCTGATTCTTCGCTTCATCTGTGATCATCTCAAAACGCAGCAGGATCGAATGTCCGGCGTAAGCATCCAGCGAAATCTGTTCATCCAACCACCCGCCGCTGTCCCCCGTATAACCGGGGCCATAGGCGCTGTTCAGCGGATCATCCAGCATCGAACGCGGCGCTTCCAGTACCGTCCACGTCTGCCCGCCATCCGCGCTCAACGTCACATAACCATAATCGTAAAAGGGTTCAGTCTGGTACCAGATGCGGTATTGCAGCGTTGCCTGCTGCACACCACTGAGGTCAAAAGCGCGGGTCAGCATCGTATGGCTCTGGTCGCCCCGGTTGCTGTACCACATCCATGTGCCGCTGGCCGCCCCGACAGGCACGAGCTGCGCGTCCGGCAGCGCTTCATAATCAATCTGTAGGCTCGGCTTGCCTTCCAGCCCTGTCAGCTTCAGATAATCGGTGGCGTACTGGTTGGAATAACCGGCGTGCTGATACGGATACTCGGAGATCGTCACCCGTGGGGATGGAGCCGGCACACGGGTAGCTGCGAAAGACGTATATCCATACCCCCCGGCTGTCAGCGTCGGGTCAAGCAGCAAATTCGCCAGCACCCAATCCGCGAAAAACGAATCAACCCCCGCCGCGCCGCGTTCGCGCAGCACCGTGTCGAAAGCGTCCAAACCGGTGCCGGGGTCTGCGCTCAGCTGTTGCAGCGCTTCCAACCCGAAGCGGTCATAAAAGTACGTGATGAACAACTTCGCCGCGCCATAATGCGGAATCGTATCCGTGTCACCCCACGTGTTCAATTGGGTTTGAGGCCGGGATTGAAACTGCGAAATATAACTCAAATCGTCATACAGATGAAGCTGGGTGAAGGTCGAAAACCCTTCGTTCAGCCATACCGCTTCATTCTCCTGCACATTGGAGCGTATCATATGCTGGAATTCGTGGGCAATCGTACTTTCCATGTCCAGCGTGTCGAGCATCGTCGTGCCGGTTGCATCCACGTTGAAGAAAAACATCTCATGCCCGTTGCTGGTCGGGAATACCTGCGGCGGATACGTGTTGCGTCCGGAAAAGTATGCCAGCGTGCCCGTGCCCAGATTACGCGCGAACAACCCATAAATGCGCGCATCGCCATCAATGCCGGGAATCGCCTCGCTCCCCCACAATCCCCGCACAGCCGGATAGATCAGCGTATCAAAAGCATCCGCTAACCGTTGCAGTTCCTCATCCAGAATTGGCTCGCCGTCCTGCACCCACAGATAGATATGGTCGCCAACAACCCGCAGCGTAGCCATCACCTGAAATTCCATCGATGCTGCCGTATTGTTCGCCCAGAACACCTGCCGTTCGCCAACCTGTCGCGCGCTGACATGAGCGAGCGGCGTGGGGATGACCTCAACGCCGCGGAACCGCTGCGCCAGTGCGGCGGGGTCGGAGAGGGGAACGACAGTCTGTTCCAGCGCCGTCAAAGTCGGATAATCCGGAGGGTCGGATTGTGCCACTACCGGCCCGAAACACAAGAACAGGAGGATGCAGCAGACTAATCGCATAGGGTTCGCTTCGACTCACTAAACAACCGGAGCAGTCCAAAAGGCTGCCCCGGCGCAATGAATGATGTCCCCTATTATAACGATCTTTACGCGCCAGCTGCCGTTTCATCTGCCAGCAGTTCATCTGTGTTGAAAGTGGTCAAGCCGTGTGTCGTCTTTTCCCAGTAGAAAGGATTGGTGATCAACTGCCACAGCCCGATATACGAAGCGATAGAATGCAGTGACCAGTACAGCGGGTTCGTGAGCGCGTAAGGCAGCAGCGCATAATTGCGCCGGCGTAGGATGCCGATCATATTGAGCACGATGGCCGCGCCATTCCCTACAGTCAGGCTGAAGAACGCAATATCCCACACCCAACCCTGAAAAATA
>JAFLCH010000294.1 GCA_017303775.1 Anaerolineae bacterium
CCCCGCTGCTGAATCCCCCCAGCGCCGCCGGAGTCGTCAGCGTCTCGCCGCCCTCCAACCGCCATGCGAAATCCCAATCATTCAGCCCGATGCTCACCCGTGTCGAGGCGAAGTCCGTCACCTCAGCCGCCAGCTTCCAATTCCCGCTCCAATCCAGCAGCCCGAACCACACCGCCCCCTGTTCCTCATCAGCCTGCCCGCCGTCCACCGCGAACCACGGCACATGATGGTGGCTGCTCGTCAATCGTCGGCTCTCCAACACCGTCACCCCGTGCGGAAGCATCAACCGTTCAATATGCATCTCGTCGAACCACCGCCCGTGCAAATGAGTCAGCCGGTAGCGGTCGCCCACTGGCAGGTGCCACTGTGCCGAAAATGCCCGCTCCACCACCATCGCTTCATCACCCCGGTTGTGCAGCGTCACCCGCCGTTCGATCAAGTCATAATCCGCCAGCACCCGGTAATGCAGCGTCACCTCCAGCGGATAATGCACATCCCGCAGCACCACCTTCAGCGTCTCGCCCTCAATCGTGTGTCCCACATACCGCGCCGACACATCGCGCACCCCGTCCGCCTGCGTCACCTTCAAGCACGGCTCGATATACTTCATGTCCTCGTAACCGGGGAATTCTTCCGGCGTCAAATGTGCCGGATTATTGAACGGCCCCCACGCGCCGGGGTTAGCCGGAGCAGGGTAGTCGTCAGCGAACGGCAGCCGCTCGCCCCAATAACAGTGCGTCAATAAACCGGCGGCGTTCAGCCCGAAAGCATACGCCGTTCGCCTGCTTTGCAGGATGAACAGGTCGCGGTGATGCAAGATTGGCATGAGTAGAGGAATCCTGTTGTTGGTAATCAGTGTAAGTGTGGGATGAGGAGAACAGCAGTCAGTTCGTCGGGCTTATTTGGCGCTCATCGCCCGATCCACGAACACACCGGCCAACCCCACATAATCAGCCGGATCAAGCAGTCGATCAATATGGTCGGCGGAAAGATGAACGTTCACCTGTGGATGCGCCTTCAACACCTCGGCGAAAGGCCGCGCCGCCTCGAATGACTCCATCGCCGCTTCATAGATCACGTCGTGCGCCGCCTGCCGTCCGATGTAATGCCCCAATTCCAGCATCACCCGTTCCGCCAGCAGCGTCCCGCGTGTCACCGTCAAATTGCGTGCCATCGCCGCCGGGTACACATGCAGCCCGTCCAGCACCCGTGTCGTCATTTCCATCGCCCCGTGCGTCATCACGCACAGTTCCGGCACATACGCCCATTCCATCTGAAAACTCGACCAATCCCGTTCGTGTTCATGGGTCATCGCGTCAATCGCCGTCAGCGCCTGCACCCGTGTCAGCCGCGCCAGCGTCATAATCGCCTCGCACAGCATCGGGTTGCGCTTCTGCGGCATCGTGCTGCTGCCCACCTTGCCCATCTCGAACGGTTCTTCCACCTCGCCGAATTCCAGCTTTTGCAGCAGGATGATCTCATGCGCGATCTTCCCCAGCGTCGCCGTAATCATGCTCAGGATCGAAGCCAATTCCGCCAGATGATCCCGCGCCGTATGCCACGCGATCACCGGCACATGCAGCCCCAGCTCGGCCATCAGCCGTTCCTGAATCGCCAGCCCGTCCGCGCCCACGCTCGCCAGCGTACCCGCCGCCCCGCCGAACTCGCCCACCAGCACCCGTGGTTTGCTCGCCGCCAGCCGCTCGCGGTGGCGCTTCATCTCCGCCACCCACACCGCCACCTTGAATCCAAACGTGATCGGCAGCGCCTGTTGGCCGTGCGTCCGTCCCGCCATCAGCGTATCGCGGTGCGTCGCCGCCAGCCGCTCGCTGGTCTCGATTAATGCGTCCAGAGCCTGCTCAAATAAGGGGAACGCCTCCTGCAATTGCAAGATCAGCGCCGTATCCATCACATCCTGCGTCGTCGCGCCCCAATGCACATAACGCCCCGCCTCGCCCGCGCACCGTTCGCTTAACTGCCAGATCAACGACACCAGCGGGTGTACCGTCTTATCCACCCCCCGCTTGATCGCGTCCGTATCCATATACGCCGCCCGCGCCTGCCGCGTGATCTCCTCAGCCGCCGCCGCCGGAACCAATCCCAACGATGCCTCGGCCCGCGCCAGCGCCGCTTCATAATCCAGCCACTTTTGCAGCAAATTCAAGTCATCAAACACAGCCCGCATCGCGGCGCTGCCGTACAAATCGCGGAAAAACAGCGAGTCAATCACATGAACCGGCACGATACAACCTTACGCTTTCTGCATATCCTTCGCCGCCAGATCACGCACCCCGTTCAGCGTCTGCTGAATGTGGCTCTCAATCGCCGTCCGCAGCCGTTCAGCATCCCGCGCGCAGCACGCGTCCAAAATCTCCTGATGCTCGGCGTTGATCACTTCATGCCGCCCCTTGATGAACAGGTAGCGGTAGCGGTAGCGCTCCGCCAGATCCCATAACCCCGACAGCATGTCCGAAAGGTAATGGTTATCCGCCGCGTTATAAATCAGGAAGTGGAACTCGCGGTTAAGCTGGGTGAACTCGTCATGCCGGTCAGCGTTCAACGCTTCCGTCATCGCCTGCGACAGCTCGCGCAGTTGCTCCAATTGGTCTTCGGTCAGGTGCGCCGTGGCCCGCGCCGCCACCTGTCCCTCCAGCATCATCCGCGCTTCATACAGGTGTTCCAGATCGTTCATCGAAAACTCGACCACGAACGCCCCGCGTCGCGGGATGATCTGCACGAACCCTTCGCTTTCCAGCTTTTTCAGCGCCTCTCGCACCGGGATCAAACTGGTATTCAATTCGTCCGCCAGTTGATTCTGGTCGATCCGCGTACCCGGTTTCAGTCCACCCTTCAATATCGCGTCCCGGATTCGCTCCTGCGCGATCCCCGAAAGGGTCTTCATGCCGTTATCAATAGGTTGAAGCAGCCTTTTCATATATCTTCCCACATTCAAACTCTACTGGTGGTTCGGAACCAATCGCTTGCCAGCTTTGCAATAAATGATAAACTACAATTTATAATTTTTCAACTTTTCCTTCACCGAGGTCTTGCTTATGCTATCGCCCTCCCTATCCGCCCCGCAGCGCCACACCATGCTCCGTCAAATGCTCACCATTCGCGCCGCCGAAGATCAGGTACAAACCCTCTTTGTCGAAAATGTCATCAGCGGCACCACCCATCTCGCCAATGGTCAGGAAGCCGTCGCTGTCGCCCTCGCCGCCCACGTACAAGCCGCTCGCGGCGACACCGTCACCTGTACCTATCGCGGTCACAGTCACGCCCTCGCACTCGGCATGGGGCTTCAACCCTTCTTCGCCGAACTCATGGGCAAAGCCGCCGGCTGCTCCAAAGGCAAGGGCGGTTCCATGCACCTCACCGATCTCTCCATCGGCCTCATCGGAACCTTCGCCGTCGTCGGTGCTGGCCTGCCCATCACCCTCGGCGCAGCCCTCACCGCGCAGGTCAAACATTCCGCCGCCGTTCATTTTACCCTCTTCGGCGACGGCGCGGTCAACATCGGCGCATGGCACGAATCCCTCAATCTCGCTGCTGTCTGGCGTCTGCCTGTCATATTGATATGCGAGAATAATCTATACGGCGAGTATACCCCATATGCGCTCACATCTCCCGTTCCCAACGTCGCCGACCGCGCCGCCGCCTATGGCATCCCCGCCCGCATCGTCGATGGACAGGATGCCGAAGCCCTGCACGCCGTCCTTCTCGAAGCCGTCCAGCACGCCCAATCCGGGGCTGGCCCAACCCTCGTCGAAGCCAAAACCTATCGCTATCGTGGTCACTCCCGCACCGATCCCGCCGCCTACCGTCCCCCCGGCGAACTCGAACAATGGTTGCAGCGCGACCCCATCCACATCCTCGCCGACCGCATGATCGCCGACGGTCAGCTCACCCCCGCCGCCTTCGACACCCTCTCCCACGACATCGACTCGCAGGTCGAAGCCGCCGTTCAATGGGCGCTCCAGCAGCCCTATCCCGATACCAGCACCTTATATGAGGACATTTGGGCATAACCATGACAACCCTTTCCTATCGTGATGCGGTCCGCCGCGCCCTCGATGAAGAACTCGCGCGTGATGAAAACGTCATCTTCTTCGGCGAAGATGTCGGGCGCTCCGGCGGAGTCTTCAAAGTCACCCCCGGCCTCTTCGAAAAATTCGGCCCCGACCGTGTCCGCGACACCCCCATCTCCGAAACCGCCATCGTCGGCGCAGGCATCGGAGCCGCCATCACCGGCCTCCGTCCCATCGTAGAATTGATGTTTGCCGATTTCGCCGCCGTCGCCTACGACCAGATCATCAATCAAGCTGCCAAGATGCGCTACATGTCCGGCGGCCAGATCAAAGTCCCCCTCACCATCCGCATGGCGCAGGGTGGGGGCATGAGCTTCGGCGCGCAGCATTCCCAGTGCTGCGAAGCATGGTTCATGGCGGTCTCCGGCCTCAAGGTCGTCGTCCCCTCCACCCCCGCCGATGCCCTCGGCCTCCTCAAAACCGCCATCCGCGACGACAACCCCGTCGTCTTCCTCGAACACAAAGCCCTCTACGCCGACTATGGCGAAGTCCCCGATGCCGAACATCTCGTCCCCTTCGGTCAGGCCAACATCCTCCGCGCCGGTCATCACGTCACCATCGTCGCCGTCCAGCGCATGCTCCGTATGGCCCTCAAAGCCGCCGAATCCCTCGCCGCCGAAGGCATCGAATGCGAAGTCATCGACCTCCGCACCCTCGTCCCGCTGGACTTGGAAACCGTCCTCACCTCCCTCCGCAAAACCAACCGCCTCATCACCGTCGAAGAATCACCGCTTGCCGGAGGCTGGGGCGGCCTGCTCACCAGCCGCATCCTCGACGAAGCCATCTGGTATCTCGATGCCCCCGTCGTCCGCGTCACCATGGGCGAGAGCATGGTTCCCTTCAGCCCCCCGCTGGAAGCCGCCCTCATCCCCAACGAACAGCACATCATCGCCGCCGTTCACCGCCTCGGCATCAAACCCTGA
>JAFLCH010000295.1:0-1573 GCA_017303775.1 Anaerolineae bacterium
GATTTCTTCTTAATATTTCCCTCGGCACTTCTATATTACTTGAAACCGTATTTGCTTCTGAAATTGTAATTATTTCATTGTATGAAGCATCCCAATACGCGTAAGCCATGGCGTTCAGCAAAAAGGGAACGCGCGACATGTCCCGCAGTTCCGGGTCATCAGCCATCGCCGCCCGCAGTGCCTCCAGCGCAGGCCGGTTCAAATAATCGTTGATCTGGTCTTCGTGCAGCGCATCCAGCACCACCGCCCCCCGTACATCCAGCTTCGCCGTCAGCGCCTCATAATCCTCACTGCGGCTGCACACCGCCAGATCAACCGTCCGGTACTGCTGCCGGAAGGCGTTAATCGCCTCCACACACGCCTCACGGTACGCTGCGGCCACCTCGTCCAACCCATCCAGCAGCAGCAGCAGTTGTTCGCCTTCCACCCATTCCTGCGCCACCGCTTTGGGGATCTGATACTTCTGGCGCAGTTCATCCACCAGCCACTCGCCCAACGGTTTCCGCTCTGCCGCCCACGACGACAGGTTGAAGACCACCGGCATCGCTTTGTCCGGCGCGCTTCGTGCCTGCTGGAGCAGCTTCTCGGCCAGTTGCAGCAGCAGCACCGTCTTGCCCCCGCCCGGCGCGCCCAGAATCAACAACTCGCGGTTCAAGTCATTGAACACATCGAGGATATTCATCTCCGCCGGCAGATGATAATTGCCGTAATCCTTATGCCGCAGCACCGTCCCCGGCGCGCTCGCCAGCCCGATGTCCAGCCGTCCTGCTTCCAGCGCCTTTTCCAGCACGCCCTGAATCCAGAACGTTTCCACCTTCGTCAGCATCTGCTGCCGGTTGCTCAGCGCCATAGTCGCGTCGGGCAGGGCGCTCGAACGGCGCGGTGAACTGCGCCCGCGCCACCACCACAGCCCCAAACCTCCCACCACGACCACCACCGCTCCCACAATCAACAGCGGCGGAATGTCAGCCCGTCCCGCCGGTTGCGGCAGTGCGCCAGACATCGGCGAGATCAGCACTATCCCTGCCACCACGATCAAAATCGTCGCCACCGCCCCCACTGCCCACATCGGCACGGATGCCGACTTTCGCTGTGGCGCAGCGCCGGGGTATAAACCCTCACGGCTCGCCGGTGCGGGCTGCGGCACGGTGATCGGTGCAGCCGGCTTGCTCGGCATCGGGATTGAGATTTCCGGCGCGGGTGGTGGCGTAGCTCCGCTGGTCGAGGCCGCCGGTGCTTGCGGCGCAGCCCCCCCGAACAACCCATCATCCAGCACACTCTCCCGCCGCCGCTTCTCGTTTTCACTTGCTTCCGGCGTAGGCTCAGGCTCCGGCGCAGGCTTCGGCGCTGCGGACATCAACTCGTCCGCCTCCATCATCAACTCATCTGCCTCCGTCATCAACTCGTCCGCCGCCGCTTTCGCCCCCGCTTCTTCCTCCAATGCTGGCGCTGCCTCTCGGACAGGCTGAGTCATCTCCTTCAGCCGTTCCCGCAGCAGTGTGAACCCGTTCGGCTCATTCATCACGAAGTCGATGTACTGGATCGACACAAAAATGTACAGCGGCTTGCACTC
>JAFLCH010000295.1:1673-4978 GCA_017303775.1 Anaerolineae bacterium
TCATCCTGCCACACCTCCACCATCGCCGCTTCCGGATGAACCATCCGCTCCACCAATTCCACCTGCGGCGTCAGCACCGCGTTCACTTCCACCGCCTCATACGGCACATGCACCAGCGCTTCGGTCTGTCCCTGATAGCTCAAGAACTGCTCGCCGGCCTGCCACGCCCCGCTCACATAAAACGAGCCGCGCACGCGGTTGGCCGCTGTCGGCATCATATACACCATCGGCACACCCCGCCCATAGCCTTCCGGGTTGCCCAGCGCGCCCCGGTCAAGCCCGCCATGTAATTCCGGCGTAGGCCGGTAGCACACCGCCCCCGGCTTATCCTCATCCCGCAGCGCCTGCATAATCGGCGGCAGCATCCGGTTCGCGTCCTGTTCCCGCAGCACCGTCTGAATCGCCTGCTCGAATGTAGCGTAGCCGCCCTCGCCGTAGCTGTGGTAGCGGATGTAGCCGTCAGGGTCGATCAAATATTTCGCCGGCCAGTAGCGGTTGGCGTAAGCGTCCCACATCGCGTAATCATTATCCAGATACACCGGATACGCGATCTCCTGCTCCCGCACCGCCATCTCGACCTGTGTTTTTTCGCGTCCGAAAGGGAATTCCGGCGTATGCACCCCGATGATCGTCAGCCATTGCCCGTAGCGCCGGTGCCACTCCCGCAGGTACGGCAGCGTCCGCAGGCAGTTGACGCACGAATACTCCCAGATGTCCACCAGCACCGCCCGCCCGCGCAGCCCGCGCATCATCAGCGGGCGCTCACTGTTCAGCCATTCGCCTGCTGCGAACTCTGGTGCATGTAAGTTGCGTTGTTGTAAAAAGTTGCGCTCACCAGCCATCTTCTAGCTCCTCTAATCGACAGTCTCAAAACTACTGAGGTTCTGTCAATCGCGCAAGAGCCTTTCCGTCATCGGGGACGGATGCTGGCGGCGGCAGGTTCAGCCTACCACTTGTACCGAAGGTGTCGCCCGCACCGAAACCTTCACCGCGTAGCCCTGCCGGTACACTTCCAATTCGGGGATTTCCGCCGCCAGCGCATGAATCGACGCTTGCAGCATCCCCGTCCGGTTGAAGTTCTCGACGGCCTGCTGGTTATCCCAGAACAACACCAACTGCGCGCAGTTCGAGTCGTCAATCTGTTCCAGCAGATACCCCGCTTTGAAGCCGGGGCGCTGCCGTACCACCGGCAGGTAGCGCGTTTCCAGAATGTCGCGCAGCCTATTCATTTGCTCATTCGGGATCTGTAGGTAGGTCACTTGGGCGTACATCACATGCCTCCTTCTGAACCTTGCCAGCCGGAGACCGATGGGGGAGTGGGGTATTCGGCTGTCTTACCTCTATTATAACCGCATAATCGCGCCCTTCAGCCTATAGGAGCGTAGACAACCTGCACAGCCTTATATATGAAAACCGTTACATTCGCGCCCTCATCCCGTCACTGTCACCCGTTCCACAATCCCCATAATCATCGCCCGCGCCGGGCCAGTCCCGCGCTTGCCCATAATCTGGCGCGCGCTGCTGCCCTCGTCCACCACCACCACCACGTCGCCCACACCCGCCTGCACATCATCCAGACAGATGTCGTAAGCCTCCGCCTCGCTCCCGTCCAGATTCAACCGTGCCACCAGCATCAGCTTGCGCCCCTCGAACAGCGCATGCTTCACCGTGCTCACCACCGTCCCCTTCACCCGTCCGATATACATAGCCCGTCCTCATCACTTCCCGACAAACACACGCCAATCCACGCTCGCCGCATCATACAGCGGGCGGTCATCCACATCGTCCACAATCCCCACCACCGCCGCGTCCACCGGCACGAACGATACCGGCAGCGCGAACGCCGCTTCCTTCGAGGCGATCACGAACACCAGCTCGCCTTCGCCCGCTTGGTTCGTCGCGTCCACCGCCACATACGGCTCACCCTCCGCCTGTCGCTGCTGGTCGAGCGGCTGCACAATCAGCAGCTTCACCCCTTCCAGCCCCTTAACCTTCTGGCTCGCCACCAGATTCCCGATCACCCGTGCAAATTTCATAATCCCTGCTCAATCACTCGCTGTCTCCAATACTATCGTGCGCCGAAGCGCGATGTCCCGCGTGAGGCATTCCACTGTTTGACGGCCTCAATCCCCACCGGCGAGCCGATCTTATTCAACATATCCGCCGCCGCCCGGCTGATTCCCGCCTCGCGCGTCGTTTTCATGATCTCGATCAGCCCCGTCACCGCCATCGCGCCCATCGCTTCCAGCGCTCCGGCTGCCGCCTGCCGCACCACGTCATTCTTGTCCACCAGCGCCTCGGTCAGCGCCGGAATCGCCTCCGGTTCGTGCATCGACCACAGCGCTTCCGCTGCGCTTCGCCGCACCTTCCAATCCTCGTCCCGCAGCGCCTCGCACAACCCCGGCACCGCCGCCGCGCCGATCTTGCCCAGCGCGCCCGTTGCCTGCCAGCGGATGTTGCTGTCGCTGTCCTTCACCATCACCCGCAGCAAATCCGTCACCGCCGCGCCGTCGCCGATGTCCCCCAGCGCCTTACACGCCGCCGACCGGATGCGCGCGTCCTCGTCGTTCAGCGCGTCCAACAACCCCGGCACCGCCGCCGCATCTTTGTATTCCGTCTGTTTCGCCAGCAAGAACGCCGCGTCCACCCGCACATCGCGCATCGGGTGCTGCACCGCGCCCACCAGTGCCGCGTAAGCCGTCGGGTGGTTCATCTGCGCCAGACTCTTCAGCGCCGAACGCCGTTCTTCCGCGTTATGGCTGTCCAGCGCCACCACCGCCGACTTCACCGCCGCCGGAGCATCCCGCGCCACCACCACGCTGTGCGGTTGTTGTTCGCCCTGTAGCTCCCACAGCCGCCGCAGCAGCTTATCCCACGGCGGGCGCGCCCGATCTGTGAAGTCCAGATATTGCAGCATATCCAACTGTGGGTGCAGCTTCTCCGTCGGCTTCAGCAGCAGCGGAATCACCTTGATTCCCGCCCCCTGCGCGAACGCCCATTCATACGTCACATATTCCGACCGTTTCGCGTCCGGCGAAATCACCAGTATCAGCGCGAATGCGTCCTGAATCGCGAAGTTGATCTGTTCCCGCCAGTTCTCGCCCGCCCGCAGTTGCTCCGTGTCAATCCACACCGGGAACCCTGCCGCCTCCAATTGGCGGATCAGCATCTCCACGAAATCCTGTTCTTCATGCTTGTAGGATACAAAGACGTGCTTGCTGCCCATGCATGGCTCCTCACCCGTTCCGATCAGCCGCTTTAGCTGGGGGGATGATTATTTGATTGCTTGTATTGTACCAACGAAT
>JAFLCH010000296.1 GCA_017303775.1 Anaerolineae bacterium
CTGTTTGAACGCCTCGGATTTGACGAAAAGGATCTGGATGATAACCGCAAGAACAGATTGTCGTATCAACAGTCGAAGAAGCTCATCGCCGCAGCGCAGAAAACAAAACTGGTGATATTGGGCATCTTATTTCTCTCAGGCATCATCCTGCTCCCCCTTTCCCACGTGATACAGGCGCAGCCGGGGAACTTTGCAATGGGTGTCGCTATTCTGGTGGGCTGGGTCATCTTGGCGGGATTGTTGGTGTTCAGGCTTCAGAGAGGGGACAGTTATTCAGCCGATGTTACCCAAGGACGAGTAGATACTGTGCGGGGTGAGGTGGAGTGCAGCGCGAGTGCTACAAGTAATCGCCGCATCCATTATCAGCTACGAGTGGGAACAACGACCTTCGAGAAGGTTGAACCGACCGTATACGAGGCTTTCAACCACAAGGATTCGTATACCATCTATTATGCCCCGTGCAGCAAAATGATTGTTGCCGCAGAACACCTCGAAGCCTACGACCTCGACTGATCGTACAAATTGTAAGCAGGCGACAGACCTCTTGACTCTCACGTAACGTGATGCTTTAACATGCACACAGGAGAACGGAGGGGCGCTTTGTACACCGTTAAACAAGTCTCGGAACTCGCCAGCGTAACCGTGCGCACACTGCACTACTACGATGAAATCGGGCTGCTCAACCCGTCGCAGATACGCCCTAACGGGTATCGCTACTATGATGATGCTGCACTGCTGCGGCTCCAACAGATTCTGTTCTACCGCGAGATTGGGCTAGAGCTGTTGCAGATCAAAGAAATATTGGACAGCCCGGATTTCGATCTGGTCGCTGCCCTCCGTTCACATCGTGCGGTGCTGGAGGAAAAAAACCGGCGGCTGACGGAACTCATGAGCACCATCGACAACACGATCAAGCATCTTACGGGAGGAGAAGAAATGAGCCGCAAACAATTATTTCAAGCCTTTAGCGAAGAACAACAGCAGGAATACGAACGTGAAGCGCGGCTGCGATGGGGGCCGGATAACGTCCGTGAAGCGAACAAACGCTGGAAAGGCTACAGCGATGAGCATAAGAACGCCATCATGCTGGAAGGACAGAACATCTACCTTGATCTGGCGCAAGCGATGAAAGATGGGAAAGCCGCCGGCAGCCCGGAGGTGGCCGCGATTCTGGATCGCTGGCAGCAGAACATCCGCCACTTTTACGAACCGACGCTGGATATTTTACGCGGGTTGGGCGAACTGTATAACACCGATCCAGCGTTCATGGCCTTCTTCGAGAAGATTGAACCCAACCTGACGCCCTATCTTCAGGAAACGATCACGCGTTACGTTGATGACCTCGAATATGCGGAAATTGAACGGATGCTGGCGGAAGATGAGGGGCGATCTAACAGCAGCAAATGAGCAATCGAAGCGAGAGGATGATCGAACAGGGCAGGCGAACCATCACCTGCCCTGCTTGCACTTCGAGAAGCTCGCTTTTACGCTTTGCGAATGACTTCCGCGCCGCCCAGATAAGGCCGCAGCACTTCGGGAATGACGACACTGCCATCGGCTTGCTGGTAATTTTCCAATATGGCGATGACCACGCGAGGAGTCGCCAGCCCTGAGCCGTTCAGGGTATGGACAAACTGAGACTTCTTACCCTCGGCGGGGCGATACTTGACATTGGCACGGCGCGCCTGAAAGGCTTCAGTGTTGCTGCATGAGCTGACTTCCAGCCATTCTTCGCAGCCGGGTGACCAGACTTCGATGTCATACTTCTTTGAGGCGCTGAAGCCCAGATCGCCGGTGACAATTTCCAGACGGCGGAAGTGCAGCTTCAACGCACGGCAGATGTCGCTGGCCGCTTCGGCGAGCGATTCGAGTTCGGCGTAGCTGGTCTCCGGCGTGGTGAACTTATACATTTCGACCTTTTCGAACTGATGCACGCGCTTGATGCCACGCACATCGCGTCCGGCGCTGGTCTTTTCGCGGCGGAAGCAGGGGGTATGCGCTACGTAGAAGAGTGGGAGCTGCGCTTCGTCCAGAATTTCGTCCCGGTGCAGGTTGGTGACCGCGACTTCAGCCGTCGGCAGCATGTAGATATCGGCGTCGGCATCGTAGTAGACCACGTCGCGGAACTTGGGGAACTGGCCTGCGCCGTACATCATTTCTTCTTTGACGAAGTAGGGCACATACAGTTCGGTAAAGCCTTTTTCGCGGGCTTTATCCAAGAATAGGCTGATCAACGCCCGCTGCAAACGCGCGCCCCACCCCTTGAGCACATAGGCTCTGGAACCTGATAACTTCACGCCCCGTTCAAAGTCGATGATGTCCAGTTCCGGCCCCAGATCCCAGTGGGGTTTAGGTTGGAAGTCGAAGGTACGCTTTTCGCCTTCCGGCTCCCATGGGATGTTATGTTCGTCGCTGTCGAAAACGGGCACGCTTTCGTGCGGCATATTGGGAAGCCAGTACATATTCTCATCGAGATCGGTTTCGACCTTTTTGAGGTCAAGGTTGATGGCTTCGACACGTTCGCCGATGTCTTTCAAGGCGGCCATCATATCATCCATAGCGGCCTGCACATCGTCACCCTGTACGGGGGCGTTGATGCTGCCACTGCCTTCCATGACGTGGACGGCTTCCTCGAACTCTCCGGCGCGGACAGCGGCTGCAACATGGCGCGCCAAGGCTGCGCGGAAAGCGTCGGGGGTTTTCTTGTCCCCGCGAATACGGCCAATGCCTTTGTTGAGCTTGTTGCGGGCGGCTTGGATGGCTTCGCTTTCGGTGAGCAAAGCACGGCGTTTTTTATCCAATTCCAGTATGGCATCCACCCGGCTCAAGGCTGCCGGATCGTTGAGCTTGCCAATCTGTTCCCTCACCCACTCCGGTTTCTCGCGGATCAGGTTAATATCGAGCATGATCTTTCTCCATCCGTGTAAGGTAGCCGGACGCGTCGTTCGCGCATCCGGGTTGAGCTGTTTAATTCGGTTTTCGCGGCTGCGTATCGTCATCCGCCCAGCCAGCACGGGGCAAGGGGCGGGTAAAGTCCTGCCGCAGCCGATGTGCCGCAGCAACCACACCAACGACGATGACCATATAGATAAGCGCGTCAAAAATTTCGCGTGTCATGAATTGCATAAGCACATCCTGCGCACAGGCCTCAAATAAAAACGCCTGCCCTGACCTATTCAGAGAGGCGTAAAAAGTTCACGGTCTCAAAAGGCGGTGGGCGTGGAAATCTATGTATCGCTAGAACTAGAAGACAGGCTTGAGTCGTCGCGCCAAGCCGGCAGCTTGAAGCTGAATGTTGTGCCGACTCCTTCTTCGCTTTCAAACCATATCTTGCCGTTCATTGCCTCTACCTCGTTCTTGCAAAGATACAAACTTAAGCCGTAGCCAAATTCCCCGATGATCTGCGGCTGACGCGCCCGTTCGAAGGGCGTAAACACCCGCTCGAATTCTTTGGAACGGATGCCGTAGCCCTCATCAACGACATCAATCTGGACGCTCTGGTTACCGGCGGTAGACTGCGCCATGATGATGATGGGCGTGGCTTTCATGCTGTACATGATAGCATTGCGTAAGACGTCATGCAAGATGTCGGTGAGCCGCACGGGAGAGGCGTGAATCACGAGATCGTCAGGGACGGTGACGGTGATGCGGGCGCGGAAATCATCCGGTTCGGTTTCGGGGTCGATGAGGGTGATTTCGTCCAAGCCTTCGAGCAAATCTTCGATGAAATCCAGCACATGAATCTTGCGACGTTCCGCCCGCGCTTGTTCCGCGAGTTCGCCGGTACGGATCAACTGCATGCGGTTGAAGAGGCGCATCAGGCGTTCCTGCCGGTGCATGTGGGTGGTGATGAGGGTGACAAAGCCGGAAACGCGCCGCCCTAACTGCTCGACAGTTTCGTTGGGTTTGGGCTTCTTGAGAGTCTGGCTGATGAGTTTGGTGTGGCCCATGGTGGCGGTGGCGGCATGTTCGACTTCATCGCGGAAGTGGTTGAGGAGTTCGGTGAGGGCTGACCAATCCGGCAGTTCGATGCTGATCATGGTGAAAGCTTCGCCGCTGGTGCCATAGACGGTTGATGCCCAACAGGGGAGATGTTCACCGGCGCGGTAGATGCGGAAGCGGACGGGACGAGCTGATTCGAGGGCTTTCTGGCGGGCGGTTGAAGCGGTTTCGCCACCGGCAGTTTTGGTGTTGAAGAGGGCGGTGGCGGCCTGCCAGCCATTGGCGCGAATCAACTTGAGATCCCCCCCCAGTATGGTGCGCGCAGCCAAGTTTTCCATCACCAGACGGTCTTCGTGATCAAAAATCAGAATCCCTTGACCCATGCCATCCAGAACGGATTGATAATTCAACTGTTTGTCGAAAACCATGGCTGTCGCTAATCCTATTGCCTGCATGTTGAGGCGCTGCTAACACGCCCAAGTGGATGAGGTAGCTTGATTCTATCCGCTTTTTCATTTCGCGCTATTAAGGAAATTTGGGGTTTTGCAGCAGCAGCGGCAGCGGCGGTGCTTAAAAACGGGCGGGAAAGCGGCGGGGTTTCCGCCGAGGGGCTGTTTGTCGTCGTCGTCGTCGTCGCCGACAAAGAACACGGCACCCCCTCCTATCCCGGCAGCCGCACAAGGCGCTGCACGCTAAAGCATCAGGGGAGGAAAAATACGGGAGGACGGCGCAGACAAGCCCAGAACCTCACCCGCTAGCAGCCGTTTCTGCCGATTGGTGAGGGGGAAATGGCCGGATTGGCGGCAGTGGCGGCAGTGGCATTGGCAGTAGAGTGCCAAATTCGAGTTACAAGTTAGGCCGTTATAAGCGAGATCGGCCTACTGAGGTGGATTCCAGACCCTTACCAGAGGGGTTGGCGGCGGCGGCGGCGGCGTGGCGGTGAAATGCGGCGGGAATACCCCCACCCACGCTCGTTAGGTCACTCGCAGACTTCGTTCACGATCCCGGCAGCCGCACAAGGCGCTGCACGCCAA
>JAFLCH010000297.1 GCA_017303775.1 Anaerolineae bacterium
TCACCCTCTATAACCGCTGGCGTCCGCGCATCCAGCGCCGCGAATTTCGCATCAGCGGCCTCAACCTCGCCTATTACCTCGCCCTGCGCAAGCGGGATCTGCGCCCGCTGCAAGCCGCCCTCATGCCGTGGGGCTTGTCCTCCTTAGGGCGCATCGAAGCCCGCGTCATCCCCAACCTTGACGCCGTCATCGCCACCCTCGGCGCAATCTGCGGTGAATCGATTCCGCACCCGCGCCTCAGCCTGTTCTATCGCGGTCAGCGCCTCCTGCGTCACCAGACCAATCGGGTCTTCGGCGCACCCCCCGCCCGCCGCGTCCGCATCATGGTCACCATGCCGTCCGAAGCTGCGCACGACGCCGCCCTTGTCCACGACCTGCTCGAACATGGCATGAACTGCATCCGCATCAACTGCGCCCATGACACCCCCGACGACTGGGCCTCCATGATCGCCAACCTGCGCCGCGCCGAAGAACGTACCGGACGCCGCGCCCGTGTCGCCATGGATCTCGGCGGCCCCAAAATCCGCACCGAATCCGTCCTCACCAACGGCAAACGCCTCAAAATCGGGGACACACTCCTCCTCACCCTGCAGCCGCCGGACGAGTCCTTACCCTTCCGTTTTCAAGCACAATGTACGCTGCCACAGGTCTTCCAGCAGGTGCAGTCCGGCGCTGAAGTCTGGATCGACGACGGACGCATCGGCGGCCTTGTCGAAACTGTTGACCAGCACGGCCTCCACCTGCGCGTCACCCACGCCGGCGCGGAGGGTGAAAAGCTCAAGGCTGGTAAGGGCATCAACTTCCCCGGCACCGATCTCACCCTGCCCGCCCTCACCGACGACGACCTGCGTGATCTGCCCTTCATCGCCCGCCACGCCGACATCATCAACTACTCGTTCGTACAGGACGCCAGCGACATGCGCCGCCTACAGGATGCCCTCGCCGAACACCTCCCGCACCCCGAACGCATGGCCATCGTCGCCAAGATCGAAACGCAGCGCGCCATCCGCAACCTGCCCGAAATCATCGTACAGGCCGCCGGACGCCAGCCCTTCGGTGTCATGATCGCCCGTGGTGATCTCGCCGTCGAAATCGGTTACCAGCGCCTCGCCGAGATGCAGGAACAAATCCTCTGGCTGTGCGAAGCCGCCCACGTACCCGTCATCTGGGCCACGCAGGTGCTCGAAAATCTCGTCAAGAAAGGCCGCCCCTCCCGCGCCGAAATGACCGACGCCGCCATGGCCGAACGCGCCGAGTGCGTCATGCTCAACAAAGGCCCTTACATCCTCGATGCCGTGACCATCCTCGATGATGTCCTGCGCCGCATGAACGCCCACCAGAGCAAAAAGACCGCCCAACTGCGCGCCCTGCGTTCATGGGGTGAGGTCTGAGGCCGCCGGATACTTCTCGAACACCCAGCGCAGCATGGTGTAATGCGCCGCCAGCCCGCCGTACACGCCAAATCGCGCGAAGGTCGCCGTCACCTGTTCCGGCGGGATTCGCCCCGTCCCGCCCAGAAAGTAACGGTTGGTCGCCGCTTGCAGCACCACATCATTATGCGCCACCCACTGCCGGTGTCCGCACGCCCGTTCCAGCGCCACCACCGCCGTCCAATGCCCCACACCTTTGATCGTCAATAACTGCCGGTAAGCCGCCTCCGCCGCCATTCCCCGCATCGCCTCCAGCGCCAACCGCCCCTCAGCCGTCCCCGCCGCCACCTCGATCAGCAGCGCCATCCGCTTGAAGGTGATCTTCGTCGGCTTCAAATCCTCCACCATCGCCCCCGCCACCTGCGCCGGAGTCGGGAAGGCATAATAAGCCCGCCCCCCGTACTCGATCATATTCCCCGCCCATTCCACCAGCCAGCGCTGTGCCTTCTGCGCCGCCACCCACGCGATCTGCTGCTCGATCACCGCCTGCGCCAGCGCCTCGAATAAACTCGCGCTCCGCAGTTCCGGCAAACCCCGCAGCGGCTCGACCACCGCCCACAAATCCGCCTCGCCCGCCGCATACCCATAAAAGTCCCGCCGGTCATGCAGCGGCAGCACCCGCTTCAATTCTGCCAGCGCCAGCGCCTCATCCACCGCGCCCGTCACCGCCGCCAGATGCACCGCCAGCGCCGGAGCATCCGCCCGCCCCACATCCGTCACCCGCAGCAGCGCCAGCCCATCCCCCGCCCGCAGCGCCCGCCAGTACGCCCCATCATGCACCACATCCAGCGTCGGATGCGCGAACCGTCCGAGGAAGTCCAGCAGCAAATCAAAGCGGTATGGCGCAGCCGGATACAGCGTGGTCAAATGACGCATCATCATAAACTTTCATTGAACCGTTGAATAATCAGGGAATCCTACCGCACACCGTCCGCCGCAGCACTCCGAAAACGGACGTCATCATCCGCCCGCTAATACGGCCCGTAGCTCTGCCCATCCGCCATCAGCACGAACACCTGCCCGCTGCTCCCATCTCCCAGCAGCGTCCCGTTCTGGAATCGTTGAATCGTCAGCTTGACGCTCCCTTCCGGGGTGCGTGCGAATCCCAGCGCGTCCTGCACCCCCGGCAGCCCGCGCCACACCGCCCCGAATCCCAGCGACGGTGCCATCATCCCTTCCGGCACGAGGATGTCCCCCGGCTGCACCGCCGGCGCGTTCTCCGCGTACCAGTACCGGCTCATCGCCGGCGCAATCGCCCAGATTTCACCCGTCGGGCGGAAGTACATCACCCCCCGCTCGAAGATTTGCAGCGTCCCATCGAACGAAGCCGTCCCCTCGATCGGGCAGCCCAGCCGGTTCGCCAGCTCCACATCCTCGTACCACCGCGTCCCGAACATCGGGTCACGCACCGCCGGACACTCCACCAGATTCGTCGCCACCACCGGAATCACCGGCGTCGGCGCGTCCAGCAGCGCCGGCGGGATCACCGGCCCGCCATCCCCCGCCGCTTCCGCCTCGCCCAAAAACACGCCCACATACGGCGTCGCCGTTGCCGTCGGTGCGACGAACACCGTCGCCGTCGGCGGATTCGCCACCAGTGTCGCCCGCATCTCATCCGCGTTCGGCGTCGGCGAGACGAACACCGTCGCCAGCAGCTTTGGCATCACCCCCGGCGGAGTCAGCGTCGGTGGCCGCACCACCTCGCTCGTCCCACACGCCGCCAGCAGTAAACCCAGCCCCAATGTCATCATCCATCGCCGCACATTCATCACCGCTGCTCATCCCCACAATCCACTGCTGCAGTATACTCGCGCACATTCTCAAAACGCCCGTCCGCCAACTGACGGTACATCCCGTACACGATCCGCGTCCCGCCCGCCACACGCGGCAGGCTGTACACATCGCGCACCACCTCGCCCACCGTCCAGCGCGTCACCGGCCACCAACCGTACACCGGCGCTGATCGGTCATCCTGTGCCAGCACCGCGTCCGCCGCATCTCGCAGATGCACGAACACGCTCAATCCCTCCGTGATCGGACTCGCCGTCACCCAATCCACCGTCAGATGAATCGTCGTCGCCGTACAGCTCACCTCGGCGGCCTCCACCGCGATCCCTTCGCCGGAGACATCCACCCGTCTCGGCTGGGGATCAATCACCACCAATCGCGCTGCCGCCGCCCACAGGTAAACCCGCTCGCCCAACTGCGCTTCCCACCACTCAATAGGTCGATTGTAAAACGTAAAATCCAGTGTGACCAGTTCACCCGCTGCCGCCGCCGTCCGCAAGTCCGCCTTGTGCGAAACCAGCCGCACATCCGTCAGTTCCCCCAGCACATCCCGCGCGAATCCCACCGCGAAATGTCGCGGTCCCCAATCCAGCATCAGCGTCGAACCCGCCGGTGCGCCTTTCGCCAGTGTGATCGTCTCCCCCCCGGTCGGATTCGTCGTCAGTTCGTGGATGAACCGCCAGTTCTGCCCCACCAGCGTCACGCTCATCAAGCCGCCCACCACCCCCGCGCCAACCCAACCAGCCCACCGCCAACCGCCCATCTGCCGCGCCCGTTCCACCGCCCATTCCGCCAGCAGCAGCCACCCGAACGCCAGCGTCAGCGTCACCGGCAGCACCAGCGCCGACAGCACATCCGTGTACAGCAGCACATGAAACCCGTAAGCCGCGCCGCCGCTCAAAACCAGCGTGATCGTCGCCCGTCGTCGTGCCGGGGTCGCCAACCCCACCACCAGACCAACCAGCCCCAGCCCGATTCCCGCCGCCGTCAAATCCGTCACCAGCACCGTGTTGATCAGGTTCAAATTCGCCAGCAAGCCCTCGAAGGTCGCCGGCGCGCCGATGAACCGAGACGCCTCCCGCCCCAAAAATTGATCCCAGAATCCGTCCCACGTCTGCGGCTCACCGTACACCCACGCCGCCCCGCTCATCGCCCGCAGCGGCAAATAGAGGTACTGCGCGAATCCCGCCAGCCCCAGCGCCAGACACACCACCACCCGCCGCGCCAGCCGTCCATACGCCTCGCGTCCGCCCCCTCGCGCGTCGCCCACCACCTCGCCCCACACCGCGTATAGCAGCGCCGGAGCCACCATCAACAGCGCCCGGTGATGAAACACGCCGATCCCGCCGATCAACGCCAGCCAGTACACCCGTCCTCGCACCGGCCTCGGCCACAGCGCCAGCAGCAGCAGTCCCGCCAGCAGCACCAGCCCGAAGCTGTAAATCTCCGCGATCGCGTTGTGAATCCACACCGTGCGCGTCAGCCCGTAAACCACCACCATCCCCGCCGCCAGCCAGCGCTGCCGCTCGCCCATCACCACCAGCGCCAGCCCATAAATCAACCCCAGCGCCACCAAACCGTACAGCAGCGAAGTCACCCCCGGTGCCGTCGCTGCGCTCACCCCCAGCCCCCGCAGCAGCGCCACCAGCACATTCCCCACCATCACGTACAGCGGGTATCCGGTCGCGTGCAGCGTCCCCCAGCGGTTCAGCACGATCTGCGTCTCGCCCACATCGATCATGTAATAATGTTC
>JAFLCH010000298.1 GCA_017303775.1 Anaerolineae bacterium
AGGGGTTGTTCTGACGTTTATGGGGTTATTCCCCGGCGTGACCGGTTTGAATCCGGCCAGCGGCATCGGGCCGCTGCAAATCGTGACCATGCTGGCGGGATTCGTGATCCTGATTATCGGGGCATTGGTTTATGTAAAGTTTACGTTTTACATCGGGAAACCGGCTAATCTGGCACAGCAGATCGGGGTGCGGTTGGCGCTGACGGGGTTGCTGTTCGCAGGGATGACGGGGTTGGCCGATGTGGTGGGGTTTGGTTCTCACCTTCGGAGTAACAACAATGCCGAGCCGCTGTTTGGTATCTTGCAAGCGATTGGCATCATCACCAGCTTTTTGATGGCAGGAATCGGTGTCCTGATTTACGCCATCAGCGGCGACATCAGCGAAAACTGATTGCGCATTAGTCAGGGAGAGTTGGCGGGACAGGCTGCATGTGCGGGTCGGTGGGCGCATCAACACGAGGCACTGCGGCAGGCGGCGTGGACGGACTGGACGCCGAGGGCAAATCGGGCATCGGCGGACGCAAAAGATCGAAAAAGGTGCGCGACATATCGGCCTGAAGACGCTGAGCGAACTGCTTGGTGTTCTCGTTGGGGCGCTGGCCGTGTAAGGTATAGGTGAAATTCTCCTGAATGGTCTTACCCGTAATTACCATCTCCGGCTGCCAGCGATCAATGGTCGTCCACTGCCCGTACTGAACGCGATAAAGTTCAAACCAAATACCTACATCCCCATGACGACCCGTAAGGCGAACATCAACGGCTAACGGCAGCCCCGCAGTCCGTTCCGTCAATTTCTTACGGACGGTTCCACTCAAGGCACGGCAAAGTGGTGCTAACTGCTTAGTAACTTTTTCCGGCGACCATTTTCCTTGCTTACGGATGATCCAATTGAGGCGGTTGAGCTGGCGTCGTGGGACGATGATCTGACTGCGACTGACACGACCATACATATCGTATTGGCAAAGGCGCATGCCGGTGACGCGCCAATCCCCTAGATAATCCCCATCCGCGCCGAGAGGCAGCTTACGGACAAGGACTGCAGCTTCGCTCATGTTAGGCGGGAGGCTACTGTTCTGGGCGTGCATTTGCCATTGGTGACGGCGTCCGGCTGTCGAGTTGGGGTCGGAATAAAGCACATTGGCATACGGTGGCTGCCAGTTTGTGAACTCCGGCGGACGTTGAAACAGAAGTCGAACGATAACAAAGAGCAACAGCAGCAGGATCAAGGCCGCGCCGACGATGCCGACCAAGAAGGCAACCTGCGCCGAGTCAGTCCGGTCGATGCGCAAAGCATCGAAGATGGGGGTTAAAGCATCCTGCGGTTGGTCGGATGGGGGTTGGGCAGGTTGAGTCGATGTATCAGCAGCATCTTCAGGTGAAGGGGTAAAAGCGGGTGTTGGAATGACAGCAGGAAAGGTGATGGAGATCAGAGCAAAGTTATCTTGAAGACCCTGACTCCCGGCCTCTTCGACCTCATCAACACCCACGGAAGCACGAAACGACTCGACACTATTGGGACCAAAAAGCGCGGTTGAAAAAGCCAGCGAGACTGTACGAGTTTGCTGTGAACCGATCGGAGGGATGACAGCCGAGGCGACCTGCTGTCCGGTAGCAATATGGTTGAGGGTCGCGGTGGCGGATACGGTGGCTGCCGCGCCAATGTTGACGACATCAAATTCAACAATGGTCTGGGCGTTATCTTCGGTAAAGCGGCTGCGAATCAAGCGAATGGAATAATCTGGCGCAATCGGTTGAGCAAGAACCGGTATAGAAAATATGATTGAGAGAAACAGTATTGCGATGCGAAGCATAAGCCACCTAAACCTTGCTCGATGGTCTGACATAGATCATTCGATATCCGCTTATCCTCATAATATAGGTTGAAAAAGTTAGTTTTCCAAGTCGCTCTCCCCACGTTTAGCATCTTGATACCTGACGGATAAAACGGCAAGCGTTGTTTAAGCGAGGCAAGCAGCAAGAGCTGTCCGTTTTATGTCCGATTTTTGTCCGAATGTGTGGGACAAAGGCCCCCCTGACATGAAATCCTGTAGACATCGTCCGGCGCAGTCTACAGGAGAAAACTGGCCATGCAGAAACCGGGTCCAAATCCACCCCTGCCCCCGCCGCCTGCTCAGTAAGCATGAGGCGTAAGGCACAGTCAGCCCGTGATTGAAAGATCGCGGGCTGATTGTTTCAGGAGAGCATCGCTCCTAGCAATTCCTCAATCTGGGCGCGCAAGAAAGCAGTATTGGGGGTATCAGGCAGGGTATTCACAATTTCGGAGGCAGACAAAAGATGTTGGCGCGCAAAGGCATGATTACCAGCCGCATATTCCAGATCCGCAAGGGCGTAGTGGGTGTTGGCCTGTTCGAAGTGGTTTTTGAGATTCGTCCAAAGATCGAGGGCAGCAAGCAGGTTGGCACGAGCAGGTTCATATCTCCCCAAACGTCCCTGAGACAGGCCTAACCCATGGCGCGCGACAACAACATACTGGGGCAAGTTCAGGCGCAAAGCCTCATCCAAAGCCTGCTTAAACCAACTTTCGGCAGCTTCAAAGTCACCCAGTTGATGGTAGATGCCGGCCTGTTCATAGGCTAAAAGGGAATACTGCCACGCATATTCCGTGTGTGCGATGGAGGCACGAGCAATCTCTAGAAATTCAGAAGCGAGGCAGAGCGGCGTTGACAACTGCGATTGGTGTGCGAACTGGCGGTAAACAGCAGCCAAGGTATAAGCCGTGTGCGCCACAGCCGCAGCATCCGCACGGTAATGGGCGATGACAAAGGCGGTTTGCCCGTAACCAAGCGCCGACGAAAAATCACCCAAGCGAGCAAAGGCTAAAGCAAGTGAATCGTAGAGTTCAATATGCAGCAGCGGATCATGGAGTGTGAGAGCGATCCCAGACGCATGATGAACAAGCGACTGGAAGGCTTTATGATTGACATCGAACCACTGAAGTTTGAAAAGCCCTGCATAGACCGCCACCAAGACCTCTTTGGAATGACCGGCCTCAGCACGCTCTAGCGCAATGGAGAAGACACGATTGGCGGACTGGTGCTTGCCATCTTTGAGGAAGATTTCCCCCATCCAGCGAAAGACTTGCAATTGCAAAGCGTTGTCCTGCAAGTCTTGGGCGGGCAAAAGGGCGTCCATAAGGAGCGGAGACCATGCTTCGATATGAGCATGAACCTTAACAAAATAGGGGAATAGCTGCATGAGGAGGTCGACAGTTTCATGATATTCGACCTCACGAGAGAGTCCTTGACGGATTAGATTAATGAGGGTGTCTTCATAAGCCAGTAACCAACTACGATCCCGATTATCATTTTGTAGATAACGCAGCCAATCACCAGCCGTTTGTAATCGGAAAGGCACGCTTTTCAACCCCAACAAAAAAACAACAGTATGTGGATTTTAAGCGAAATTTTCGATTCCCCAAAACATTGAGCTGAGGAACGGACTTAAACAGTTAACTTGATGGCGACACCGATTTGATTAACACCCAAGCTCAAGGGCGTGAAGGTGGTGCGGGTTACGACTTGAGCAAGGGCCGGTAAGCCAAAAAGACCGAACTGAATCCCTTTGGGAAGGAGCGGTAAATAAGGCACATCCCAGAGACCATCCCCAAAGTGACGAACCATCTTGAGGCCATTGGACTCACACCAGAGCTGCCACTGCCGAGGCGGGTGAACGTTGATATGGGTTTTATCCTTACCGATGGCATCGTTTTCGCGATCCTTAAAGCGACGCAGCGCATAATCCGGATGGGGGGTGGCAAAAAGCCACAAACCACCGGGACGCAGTATGCGGCTGACATCGGCAATCGTTTTTTGTGGATCGGGGAGATGTTCGACAAGGTGCAATGCAACGACCGCGCTGAAAGATTGATCATCAAAGCGGCTCAAATCATCGGCGCTCATTTGAAGCGCTTCTGCTTTTGGAGCGTTGATGCGGGTTTGTTCGATGCTGTAGTCGATGAGGTCAACGCCTACGCACTGAAAATCATCCTGAAGTAGGCCGAGTAAATGACCTAACCCGCACCCCATCTCCAACAGGCGACGGGGTTCTGCGCCAGCGGGCGGAGCATAACGCCGAACAAGGGCAGCATAATAGCGACGGGCAAACCAGTACATACTGTATTTGCCCAAGCCGCGATCCGCGTAATTCCATTTCTCGAAATATTCGCGGGTATAGTGTTGGGTAGGCACATCCGGTTTTTGAGTCATGGCAATACCGGCTTGATGGGATCAGTCATCAGGTCGAAGAGTTCAAAGTTCATATCTGGCAGCGATAAGACACCGTAAGTGTGCGACGTGACACGGGTGCTGGTGAAAGTATAGAGTGAGCCGGGATTAATAACGCAGCCATTAGCCACCTTGATGAACATGGGAACGTGCGTGTGCCCGACGATGAGAATGTCGGCATCCAAAGACTGAAGCATCATGTTTAACAGGGTATTGGAGACATGGTCACGGTACAAGCCCCAGATGTTGTTACCGGGTTTGCCATGGCACATAAATACCGTGTACCCATCGTAACTTTTCTTCCAGTTGATGGGCAATTCCTCTAGAAAATCTGCATTTTCTTTAGAAAAGCCATACGCCCATTCGTCGTGGTTTCCTTTTACAGTCGCGATACCTCGTTCGCGAATAAGATCAACAACTTTTTCCTGTTCGGGACCACGACCTACAAGGTCACCCGCGCACAGGATTTCGTCAACATGGTGGTAATTATCGAGCCGATCCAAAGCAGCTTGAAGTGCGGCATAATCCCCGTGGATATCCGCAAGTAGTCCAATCTTCATTCCTTAACCCTAAAATAGACAGAATATGGCTCTATTATAGACGATTAATCTTAAAATAACCTGTCCTTTTTGTTAGAGTTAAAACATATTTTCGATAGATTACTCAATTTTTGAGGGGAGAAACGTGGGGGAAACGGATGGGTATGGGGACGGCAAC